>JANTGL010000021.1 GCA_024762915.1 Bacteroidales bacterium
TTGCCGTTGCCGGATTAATGCTTTTTACAACTCTTTATTCAGCCCTTTCAGGGCTTTGGGGAGTTTCTTTAACGGACAGTTTTCAGTTTATTATTGCTATGACCGGAAGTATTATTTTGGCTGTTTTTGCCGTAAGGAATATTGATGTCGGCGGAATACAGGGCTTAAAAGAGAAATTACCCGAATGGAGTTTTGATTTTTTCCCTTCCGTCGGTGATGCAGCTAAAAATAGCAACGGTCCCGGAACTTCAGGAATTTTAAAAATGACTGTTACTGCATTTATTGCTTATCTCGGTGTACAATGGTGGTCGAGTTGGTATCCCGGTGCAGAGCCCGGCGGCGGAGGTTATATTGCGCAACGTATGATGTCGGCAAAAAATGAGAAACATTCGGTACTTGCAACACTTTGGTTTCAAGTTGCTCATTATGCTTTAAGACCTTGGCCGTGGATAATTGCAGCATTTGCGGCATTAATTCTCTATCCGGATGTCAGTGACAAAGGAGCTTCTTATGTTATGCTGATTCGTGATTTAATGCCTGCCGGTTTGCTCGGTTTATTATTGGCAGCTTTTTTGGCTGCATATATGTCAACCATTGCTTCGCAAACGGTTTGGGGAACTTCATATATTGTTAATGATTTTTATAAACCGTTCATTAATAAAAAAGCCGATGAAAAACAATATGTTAAAGTGTCGAGAATTACGACTTTCATATTAATGATTTTAGCATTGTTTATTACAACCCAATTTGATAAAATCAGCGATGCCTGGAAATTTGTTTTGGCAATGAGTGCCGGCATCGGATTGGTTTTGCTATTGAGATGGTTTTGGTGGAGGATTAATGCCTGGTCGGAAATTTCTGCAATGATTGCACCTTATATAATATATCCCGTTTTAAGATATGTATTTAAATTAGATGTTTTATCAAAAGATTTTGAATTAAGCTTAATATTAATTGTGATATGGTCAACTGTCGTATGGGTCACCGTAACATTTTTGACAAAACCTGACAGTGATGAGAAATTGCAATCATTTTACCGAAAAATACATCCGGGGGGCAGAGGATGGCGTAAAATATCTTCAGATATGCCTGATGTAAAAGGAGATACAGGTTACGGAAGATTGTTCGTGAACTGGTTTGCCGGAAGTATTATGGTTATGTTTGCTTTATTCGGAATCGGGAAAATAATTTTTGCAGAATATCTGACCGGCTTTATTTTTATTGCTGTTTCTATATTCCTTGGATTTGTTATTTCATATAATTTATCAAAAAATACAATTGAAAATAAGTAATCGTATTCGGAAATTTGAATAAAGAAAAAACAAAAATACTTGTTGCACCTTTAAATTGGGGCTTGGGACATGCCGTCAGAGATATTCCCGTTATTTATAATTTACTTAAGAATAAATATGAAGTTTTTATCGGAGGCGAAGGGCAATCTGGTCAACTGTTGAAGAACGAGTTTCCCGGTTTGCAATATATTGAAATTTCCTCTTTTAAAATACAATATTCAAAAAGTAAATTTTTGATTGTTAAGATTTTATTTCAACTTCCGAAAATAATAAAAGGAATAAAAAAAGAACATCGTTTTTTGCAAAAAATAATTGATGATTATAAAATAGATATTGTTATTTCCGACAATCGTTACGGATTATATTCGGATAAAATACCGTCTGTTTTTATAACGCATCAAGTTTTTCCGGCTTTGCCGAAGATACTAAAAATTTTCGAAAAAATTATTTATAAAAGTCATCGAAATCGAATTGAAAAATTTGATACATGTTTAATACCGGATTTTGAAGGTAAAATAAATTTATCAGGTGCATTATCTCATAAATACGAATTTTCTGCTGATATTCATTTTATCGGAATTTTATCTCAATTTAAAAAAACGAATGCTCAAATTAACAGTTCTGAATATGAAATAGCCGTAATTATTTCAGGACCCGAGCCGCAAAGATACATTTTTGAGAAAAAACTTACTGAACAAATTTTACAATCCGGTAAAAGATCAATTTTAATTACCGGATTACCCGATGCGTCTTTCCGAAAACAAATTGAAAATTTAACAATTGTGAACCATCTTTCAAGATCAGAAATGCAAGATGTTATATTAAATTCCGAAATTATAATTAGTCGTTCCGGTTACACAACTGTAATGGATTTGGTAACGCTTCAAAAGAAAGCGATTTTAGTTCCCACACCCGGACAAACTGAGCAAGAGTATTTGGCTGATTATCTGAAAGATAAATCTCTCTTTGTTTTCAGAAAGCAAAATGATTTTGATCTGATTAATGCTTTAATTGAATTAAAAACATTAAATACGGATTTTGAAAGTTTCTCAAACTTAGTCGGCAATAGTTTTATAAATATCATAAAATCATTGAAATAATCTTCTCCAAAGTTTAAATTTACATATATTTCCTTTGTATATTAAATATATTACTTAACTTTGCAGCCGAAAATGAGGATAAGAAGAAATTGAGGGGACGGTCAGTCCCCTGTTTTATTGGATAAATTTGAAGTACTCTAAAGAAAATATTGTTAAGCTGTCTGAAAATATTATAAAATCGGAAATTGAAGATTTTACCGATAAAGATATTTTTATAACAGATGTGAAAATTTCGGGAGATAACAGAATTACGGTTTTAATTGACAGTTTTGAAGGTATCAAAATAAAAGATTGTGCCAAGTTGAGTAAGGAAATTGAAAGTAAATTAGACCGTGAAAATGAAGATTTTGAACTTGTTGTATCTTCTGCAGGCCTGGATAAGCCTTTTACCGTTCATAAACAATATGAAAAAAATAAAGGTAAATTGGTTAAGATATTAACATCGGACGGTGAAAAAATTAAAGGGAAATTAATTTCTGTTTATAAAACTGATATTGAAATTGAACCTGAGATTAAAAAAAATAAAACAAAAACTGAAACAAAAAAAGAAAATTTAACTGTGGCATTTAGCCGAATAAAAGAAGCTAAAGTTGTTATAACGTTTTAATACATAGTGAAATGGATAATATGAATTTAATAGATACTTTCGCGAGTTTTAAGGAAAACAAAGACATAGACCGAGTGACAATGATGGGTGTTTTGGAAGAAGTTTTTCGAGGTATGTTTGAAAAACAATTCGGAACATCTGAAAATTTTGATTTTATTATCAATATTGATAAAGGTGATTTTGAGATATGGAGAAATCGAATTGTAACAGCCGACGGTGAAGTAGAAGATCCGAATTTACAAGTTGAAGTTAGTGAAGTCCATAAAATTGATCCTGACTATGAAGTAGGAGAGGAGTTTGCCGATGAAGTTAAATTGGAAGACTTCGGAAGAAGAAGTATTTTGTCACTTCGCCAAAATTTATCGTCCAAGATTTTACAATTGGAAAGAGAAAATGTCTATGAAAGATATAAAGATAAAATCGGAGATATCGTAACCGGTGAGGTGTATCAGGTTTGGAAAAAAGAAATGCTCATTCTTGATGATGAGGAAAATGAAATGATATTACCGAGGAATGAACAAATACCCTCTGATTTTTTCCGAAAAGGAGATACATTAAGGGCTGTTATTGAGCGTGTTGACATGAAAAATAATGCCCCTTTAATTATTATTTCACGAACATCATCGAAATTTCTTGAACGTTTGTTTGAATTAGAAGTTCCGGAGATTTATGACGGATTAATAACCATTAAAAAAATAGTAAGAGTTGCCGGTGAAAGAGCAAAAGTTGCCGTAGAATCTTATGATGACAGAATTGATCCCGTCGGTGCTTGCGTCGGAATGAAAGGTGCACGAATTCACGGAATTGTCAGAGAATTACGTAATGAAAATATTGATGTTATCAATTATTCCGAAAATTTAAAACTTTACATTCAAAGAGCCTTAAGTCCGGCCAAAGTAAAGAATATTAAAATACTGGAAGAAGAGAAAAAAGCAGAAGTATTTTTAGATCCTGATGAAGTTTCCAAAGCAATCGGTAAAGGCGGATTGAATATAAAATTAGCAGGAAAATTAGTCGGTTATGAAATAGATGTTTTCAGAGATATTGATGAAAGCGAATTGGAGGATGATGTTGATATCATGGAATTTAACGATGAAATTGATGAATGGGTATTGGAATCATTTAAAAATATCGGTTGCGATACGGCAAAAAGCGTTTTAAATATTTCCAGAGAAGAATTAATCAAAAGAACTGATCTTGAGGAGGAAACGGTTGATTCGGTTATTAAAATACTGAAAAGTGAATTCGAAGATCACAAAGAATAAAGTTTTGATACAGAAAAATTTATATTAATATTGCATTTAAAGTGCTGATTCTGTATTCATAAAATAAAATTGTTTAAATATTTGTAAATTATATGGCAGAAGTTAAAAAAAGCAAAAGACTCGCACAAATTGCCAGAGAACTTAATGTGGGAATTCCGCATTTGATTGAACATCTTCAAAGCAATGGTATTGAAGTAGATGCAAGACCTAATGCAAAAGTTTCTCCGGAAGGATATGAACTGCTTTTAGAAAAATTCAGCTCTGACAAGAAAGTTAAAGAAGAATCTGAAAAGATTATTCAGCTTAAGCGTGAATCGGAAATTGAAGAAGTAAATGAAGTTCAAGAAAATCCCGCAGAAACTGTTGTAGAAACTGTTGAGGAAACTTTGAAAGAGGAATCTGCCGAAGCTGTAAAAACCTCGGATAAAAGTGAACTATCCGTTGAGAAAAGTAAGGAAACTGAAATCGAAACAGAAGTACAAGTTGAACATGTAAAAACGGAATCGAAAAAGACGAAAAAAGACGTCGCAGAAAAAGAAAAACCGATAAAAGAATCAAGTAAAACTGAAACTAAAGAAAAAGAAGATTCTTCAAAACCCAAAATAGTCGGTAAAATAGATTTAAATTCAATTAATACAAAAACAAAACCCGATTCAAAATCGAAGAAAGAAAAAGCTGAAGAAAAGGCAAAACGTAAGAAAGCTTCTGAAGAAGCGGTGATAAAGGCCAAAAAGGAAAGAGAACAAGAAGAATTGAAAAAAGCGGAAGAAGCCAAACAAAAACTTGAAGAAGAAAAACAAGCCGAAATTAATAAGAAAAAGGAAGAAGATGAGAAGAATTTTATTAAAACAAAATTTGAAGAACTTAAAAAACCTAAGATTCTCGGTAAAATTGAAATAAAAGAAGAACCGAAAGACAAAAAAAATAAACATCCTAATAAAGCAAATGTTTCCGATTCGGAAAAGAATAAACGTAAACGAAGAAAGAGAATCAGAAAACCCGTTGCTGCCGATAAAGTTGTTGCAGGAGCAGCAAAAAAGAAAGCTCAACCAAATGCTAAAAGGTTTAAAAAACGACCGGAAGTAAGTGATGAAGATGTTCAAAAACAAGTTCGTGAAACACTTGCAAAATTGACGAATAAGACTAAAAAAACAGGTGTTACTCACAGAAAACAGAAGCGGGAGGAAAAACAACTGCAGATTCAAGAACAACTCGAGCAACAGGAAAAAGAAAAATCAATTCTTAAAGTTACAGAATTTATTTCTGCGAATGAGCTTGCTAAGTTGATGAATGTCAATGTAAATGACGTAATTGCCACCAGTTTTGATTTGGGGAAAATGGTGACTATCAATTCTCGATTGGATGCAGAATTAATTGCAATTATTGCTGAAGAACACGGTTTTGAGGTTCAATTTATATCTGTTACAGAAACAGATATCGTGGAAGAAATTGTTGATAAGGAAGAAGATTTATTACCTCGGTCACCTATTGTTACCGTTATGGGACATGTTGATCACGGTAAAACATCTTTACTTGATTATATCAGACACGCAAATGTTATAGCCGGTGAAGCAGGCGGTATAACACAACATATCGGTGCATACAGCGTAGAGTTAAAGGATGAAAAAAGAGTAACATTTTTAGATACTCCCGGCCATGAAGCTTTTACGGCAATGCGAGCCAGAGGTGCAAAAGTAACGGATATAGCAATTATTATTATTGCTGCTGATGATAATATTATGCCTCAAACGGAAGAAGCTATCAGTCATGCCAAAGCTGCCGAAGTTCCGATCATTTTTGCTATTAATAAAATTGATAAACCCGGTGCAGATCCCGAAAGAATTAAACAGGAATTAGCAGAACGTAATATGCTTATTGAAGCCTGGGGAGGAAAATATCAATCTGCTGATATTTCTGCTAAAAAAGGTGAAAATATTGAAGCTTTAATGGATGAAGTCGTTCTGGCAGCTGAGATGCTCGAATTGAAAGCTAATCCGAACAGACCGGCAAAAGGAACAATCATTGAAGCCGAATTGGATAAAGGCAGAGGCTATTTATCAACGATTTTGGTGTCAACCGGAACGCTTAACATTGGTGATATTATTTTAGCAGGAGCATACTCCGGTAAAGTAAAAGCCATGTATGACGAACGAAATAATCGTGTTAAGGCAGCAGGCCCGTCTACACCCGTACAAATTTTAGGTTTGGACGGTGCACCACAAGCCGGTGAGACTTTTTATGCGATGAAAAATGAAAAAGAAGCACGAGAAATTGCAGACAGAAATAAAAGAATTCAAAGGGAACAAACACTCAGAACACACAAACATATTACCCTTGATGAAATCGGAAGACGATTGCAACTCGGGAACTTTCAACAAATCAACCTTATTATTAAAGGCGATGTTATCGGTTCGGTTGAAGCTGTTGCGGATTCGCTTATTAAACTCGGAACGGATGAAATTCAAGTAAATGTCATCCATAAAGGTGTCGGCCAAATTTCAGAAGCAGATGTTATGTTAGCTTCGGCTTCCGATGCCATTATTATCGGTTTCCAAGTGCGACCGGCTTTGGCTGCTAAAAAATTAGCAGAAAAAGAAGAAATTGATATTCGTTTGTATTCTATTATATATCAGGCAATTGAAGAACTTAAGCTGGCAATGGAAGGCATGTTGTCTCCTGATGTTAAAGAAGAAATAACAGCTACGGTTGAAATTCGTGAAGTCTTTAAAATTACGAAAGTCGGTAAAGTTGCCGGATGTTTTGTTCTTGACGGAAAAATTGCAAGAGATGATAAAGTAAGATTAATTCGTGAAGGAATCGTAAAATATGACGGTGAACTCGGTTCATTGAAACGCTATAAAGATGATGCTAAAGAGGTTACGGCAGGAATGGAATGCGGATTAAATATTGAAAATTTTAATGATATTAAAGTCGGAGATATTGTTGAAGCATACCGAACAACCGAAACAGCAAGAAAACTTTAATAAAGATTTTTTAAAAACTTTTATGCTCTGTATCTTTGCAGAGCATTTTTTTTGAAATTCAGAAAACAGAGCTATGGCAAATATTCCCGGAATACCTAAAGGAACAAGAGATTTTTCACCCGAAATTTTAGCAAAAAGAAATTATATTTTTGATACGATTAAAGAGGTTTTTAAAAAATTTGCTTATAAACAATTAGAAACTCCGGCAATAGAGAATCTTTCAACTCTAACCGGGAAATATGGTGAAGAAGGTGATAAATTATTGTTTAAGATTCTTAATTCGGGAAATTTTCTTAAAAATGTAAGTGATACCGAATTGCATGAAAGAAATACGACAAAAATGGCACACTTGGTTTCGGAAAAAGGATTGCGTTATGATTTAACGGTTCCTTTTGCACGATACGTTGTGCAACATCAAAATGAAATTACATTTCCGTTTAAACGTTTTCAAATTCAACCCGTATGGCGAGCCGACCGACCGCAAAAAGGCAGATACAGAGAGTTTTATCAATGCGATGCCGATATAATAGGCAGTAATTCCTTAATCAATGAATTGGAAATTGTTCAAATGATTGATGAAGTTTTTACAAAATTGAATTTGAAGGTTACCATAAAGATTAATAACAGAAAATTACTTGCCGGAATAGCCGAACGCATCGGGCATCCGGATAAATTAATTGATTTAACTGTTGCAATTGACAAATTAGATAAAATCGGTCATGAAAAAGTTTATGAAGAACTCAGACAATCCGGTTTTTCGGAAGACGGTATTAACTTGCTGGAACCGATTCTTAATTTCGGCGGAAGTTTTGACGACCAAATGCAGTGTATTGAAAAATTTCTCGGTGAAACCGATACGGGTGTAACCGGAATTGATGAAATTCAAAAGCTTTTTACATACATCGATTTATTTAAATTCAATAATAACATTCAGTTAGACTTAACTTTGGCAAGAGGATTAAATTATTACACAGGCGCCATTTTTGAAGTTGTTTCGGATGAAGTTCAAATAGGAAGTATTTGCGGCGGAGGCAGATATGATGATTTAACGGGAGTTTTCGGCCTTAAGGATGTTTCCGGAGTCGGTATTTCTTTCGGAGCCGACAGAATTTATGATGTTTCGGAAAATTTGAATCGTTTTCCGGAAGATGTTAAAACAAACGTAAAGTTAATGTTTGCTAACTTTGGAGAGAAAGAAGAAAAATATTGCTTACACGTTTTGAAAAATTTAAGAGATTCCGGAATTTCTGCTGAAATTTATCCGGAAAGCAGTAAAATGAAAAAGCAAATGAAATATGCAAACAGCAACAATATTCCTTTTGTAGCAATAGCCGGTGAAAATGAAATGAAGGAAAATAAATTCACTCTAAAAAATATGCAAACCGGTGATCAACAATTGGTAACGGAGGAAGAAATGATTATACTTTTGTCTTAGGCCGGGATTGGCAAGCATAAAAAAATCCCGAACAAGTTACGACATGTTCGGGATTTTTCATGCTGTTAAAAGACTATTATTTCAAACTGAAGTTTGATTCTCCGATTTGACCGGCGTCCATAAAGATATCAACATCGTATTTTCCGGGAACTAATTCATTATCAGTTGTATAAAAAGTGCAAACATCTGTTTTTTTACCGTTATATGTAACTTCTCTTTTAGCTGAGTAGGCAATTTCTCTGCCTTGAAAATTAAACATTCCGGATTCGGAGTTCATTAAAATAATCCCGTCGGGAGCTGCAACACGGATGTATGCAAATCGTGATCCTTTATGAGCCAATACATTGTCATCAATCGTAAAACAGATTTTTACTTTTTTAAATTTTCGGGCTCGTGCAGTCGAATTATCTCTTTCATTCAAGGTTAATATTGAAATGTTTTCAGCCTTTAACTCTTTTGCAATCATGACTTGAGCAGACAAGCTGTCTTTTAAATAGGTTAAAGTTTCGGTTTGAGCAATAACCTGATTATAATTATCAGTGATTTCGGTGTTCTCTTTATGCAATTTTTTATTTTCGGTATTTAATGCATCAATTTGTTTAACGAAATCTTTCATAATGGTTTTTAAAGTTTCCGTTTCATCTTGTAATTGTTTAATCTTCGTTCTGTCTGCATTTTTAACATATTTCAGTTTTTGAAGTGTTTCGGCAATTTTTTCTTTTTGCACTTCTAATTTTTCGTTTAATTCTTTGTTGTTGGTTTTTAAATTATCGTATTGTGCAGACATCGAAGTTAATTCTTCTTTAATAACGGCTTTGTCACTTTTTACTTGAACCAATTCATGACTGATTTCTTTGTTTTCTTTCTTTTGTTGAAACTTGTCATAGAGTAACCACCCTATAATCAGGGTTTCAAGAATAACAACTATGATTAATGTTTTTGTTGTAGAATTCATATGGCTTTATTTTTATAAATTTTGAAAAAGAATATTAAAAAATCTCAATAGTAATTATTTATTATCAATTAAATTATTTTAGTTGTCTTAAATACATTTGAATGGTATTGTGTAAACCGTAATATAAAGCATCACAGATTAATGCATGCCCGATTGAAACCTCTTTTAATCCGATTACCCGATCATTAAAAAACTTTAAATTATCCGAGTCTAAATCATGTCCGGCATTTAACTCCAATCCGTTTTTTTCGGCAACATCACCGGCTTTTGTAAAAGAAGCGACAGCTTTTTCTTTATTAATGTGAAAATTTGCTGCATAAGGTTCGGTATAAAGTTCTACGCGGTTCGTGCCGGTTAATGCAGCATATTCAATCATTTTTGCGTTAGGATCAATAAAAATTGAAGTTCTGATACCTGCATTTTTAAATTCAGAAATAATTTCCGTTAAAAAATCCTTATTTTTTACGGTATCCCATCCGGCATTTGATGTTAAAACATCGGGTGAATCCGGGACTAAAGTAACTTGAGCAGGCTTTATTTCCAAAACTAAATCAATAAAACGTTTATTCGGATTACCTTCAATATTAAATTCTGTTGTAACAACATCTTTTAATTTATAAACATCATCATACCGAATATGTCGCTCATCGGGGCGCGGATGCACCGTTATCCCTTGCGCACCGAAATTTTGACAATCAACGGCAGCCTTAATAACATCCGGATTATTTCCGCCTCTGGCATTTCTTATAGTGGCAATTTTATTAATATTTACACTTAAACGTGTCATTTTCTTTTGTTCTGAAATAATTAAATAATAATTTTGATGTTTATATAAATGACAAAAGTATAAATTTGATTTATATTTATTCTAAAAGTTTCATTTTTATGCAGATAAATTTTTTATGCAGGCAAAAGAATTAATATCGGATATTTTCCCGGCTGTTAACATCAATGATAAAGGTGAAAAAGCGCTCGTGAGAATGGATTTTTTTAAAATCTCTCATATTCCCTTAACGGATTCCGACGGAAATTATTTCGGATTAATATCGGAAAATGAAATTTATGATTTTGATTTGGTTGAGAAACCGTTTTCAAGCTATAAAAATGTGCTTGCAAGACCCTTTGTTTTATGTAATGAACATATATATTCCGTAATTAATCTTTTTACGAAATTAAATATTTCGGTTGTTCCCGTTTTAAACGACAGAGAAAAATATATCGGTGCAATCTGTTTTCACGATTTAGTAAAATATTTCGGAAAATTAACGGCTTCCGAAAATCCCGGAACCATTTTTATCTTAGAATTGGATTCTCATAATTATTCGCTTTCGCAAATTGCACAAATTATTGAAAGTAACGGAGCAAAAGTATTAAGTTTATACGCAAGTTCTCCTAAAGATTCTACAAAACTGGAAATAACGGTTAAATTAAATGTAAATGATTTTTCAGCCGTAAAAAAAACCTTTGAACGTTATGATTATAAGATTAAAGCGGCTTATAATGAGGATGATAAAATAAATGAACTTCTCGAAGAACGTTATGATGAGTTTATGAATTATTTGAATATCTGAGATGAAAAGTTGAAAGGATATAAAGTTCAAAGTAAAAAGTTTATAAAGTTGTCGGAATGAATCATCATTGTTAATAAAGATATGTTAAAAAAACCGTATTTCGTCATACTGAATTTATTTCAGTATCTTTGATTGATATTAACTTTTTTTGACAAACCCCCAATAAAAAAAGGAATAATTGATAACCATTAATAATACAAAACAATTGAAAAAAAATAGTTTTTCCGTAAATATAAATTTGTTAATTGCTCTGTTCGGAGCAATATTTTTTATTCCCTTTCTGGGGCAAGTGCATTTATTTGATTGGGATGAAATTAATTTTGCCGAATCGGCACGTGAAATGATTGTTACGGGCGATTATTTAAATGTCAGAATTGATTTTAAACTGTTCTGGGAAAAACCGCCTTTATTTATTTGGATGCAGGTTTTGTCGATGAAAATTTTCGGTATCAATGAATTTGCAGCCCGTTTTCCGAATGCAATTGCAGGAATTACGACTTTGCTTGTTCTTTTCAATATCGGAAAAAAACAGTTTGGCGAAAAATTTGGTTTGCTTTGGGTATTTGCTTATGCCGGTTCTCTTTTACCGTATTTTTATTTTAAATCGGGAATTATTGATCCGTGGTTTAATTTATTTATATTCCTTGGTATTTACTTCTTTATCAGATATTTATCGGAAGATAAAAATCGAACAAAACAGATTATTTTTTCTGCTGCAGCAATTGGTCTCGGAACTTTAACCAAAGGTCCTGTTGCTTTATTATTATTTTTATTGACGGGTTTTGTGTATTTGCTTTTACATAAATTTAAAATGCACATTACTTTTAAAGATATTCTCATCTTTGCGGGTGTTTTTTCTTTTGTCGGCGGATTTTGGTTTTTCCTTCAAATTCTGAACGGTAATGATACGATTATTCAGGATTTTATTAATTATCAGATTGAATTATTCAGCAGTAATGTAGCCGGACATCAGGAACCTTTTTATTATCATTTTATTGTTTTGTTTTTCGGGGTTTTTCCGGCTTCGATTTTGGCTTTAAAATCTTTTCTTAAAGAGAGATCAAAAACTGATGAGCAAAAAATATTCAAACAATGGATGATGATTTTATTTTGGGTGGTATTGATTTTATTCAGCATCGTAAAAACCAAAATCGTTCATTATTCTTCAATGGCCTATTTCCCCTTAACATTCTTAGCTGCTTATGCTGTTTATAAAACTGAAAAAGGCGACTTTAAAAAATCAAAATTCATTTCGGGAATATTAATTTTTATTGCATTTTTTTATGCTTTTGCAATTATTGCTTTGCAATACATCGGCAGGCATCACGAAAAAATCATTCAATCAGGCATTATTAAAGATGCTTTTGCAAATGCCAATTTGCAAGCGATAACTTCCTTTACGGGTTTTGAATTTTTGCTCGGTGTATTTTTACTGGGAGGCGTTATTTTTGCGCTGTATTATTCAAAAAAACAATATCTGAAAGGCATTTTTATTTTGTTTACCGTAAGTGCTGTTTTTATTAACCTCACACAAAGTATTATTGTTCCGCAAGTTGAAAAAATATCACAAAAAGCAGCCGTAGATTTTTTTGTAAATCACAAAAATGAAGAAGCTTATTTCACAACCTACGGAATGAAAAGTTACGCACCGTATTATTATACTGAAAAGCTGCAAGCCGATGATATTTCGCAAACACAAATGCTGACCGGTAAAATTTTAAAACCGGTTTATGTGATGTGCCGAATTATAAAAAAAGACGAATTTGCAAGAAAATATCCGCAATTTAAGATTGTTTTGAATGAAAACGGTTATGTTTTTTTTGAAAGAAAACCTTGATTAATAACTTTTCCGGACAGATAACTTTTCCAAAGTTTCAAACTTTGGAAAAGTATTAGAATTATAAAAAAGATTAAACAAAAAATAAAATGCAAGATTATACTCCTGCTTTCGAATCTGATAATTTTTATCATATCTACAGTCATGCCGTTGGGAATGATAATTTATTTAAAGAAGATTCAAATTATGATTATTTTCTTTTGCGTTTTTCAAAATATATTAATCCGATTGCCGATACTTTTGCTTATTGTTTAATGCCTAATCATTTTCATTTCTTAATACGGATAAAAAATGAAATGGAAATTAATACCCTTATGCAAACTTTTAAAAGTTCGGGAAAATATTTAAATTATGAAAACTTTGTCAGTAAACAATTTTCAAATTTATTCAGTTCTTACACACAGTCGTATAATAAACAACAGAATAGGAAAGGAAATCTTTTTCAAAAACCGTTTAAACGAAAACTTATAAGAAAAGATAAATATATTTTGAATTTAATAAGATATATTCACAATAATCCTGTGCATCATAAATTTACCGATGATTTCAGAACTTGGAAATACAGTTCTTATACCGGTATTTTGTCGAACAAAAAAATAAATTTAATGCGAAATGAAGTAACAGATATGTTTGACGGGAAAGACAACTTTATTTATTTTCATAATACTGCATCTGAAGACGAACAGTTTGATTATTTTGAGGATTAGAAAAATGTAAAATAAACTTTTCCTATGTGAAAACTTTTCCAAAGTTCCAAACTTTGGAAAAGTTGATAAAAAAAACGGTTTATTTCAGTTTTATTTTTTGAAACTATACTTAAAATTAATACATTTGATGATGAAATAGGATAGTAGCTATAATCAAAATAAGAGCAATACTGATACAGTAAATGTTGTACGTAAGCTGAAAAAATGAACGAAGTTAAAATTGAAGTTTATCACAATAAAGAGAAAGTAACTACTACTCTTTATGTTGAGCAATTATCTGAAAACAAATTTCGGATGATTGACAATGACTTCTGCAATGCTAAATTGACTTTAGGGACGGAATTCGAAACGAAAATAAATGAGGAACAAAAACACGAGGTAATAAAAATCACAAAAGAATCGGAATTCATTACTTGTAGATATAGATTAACACCAAACCATAAAGAATCTGACTATCGAATGCTAGGAAAAGAATTGACCAAAAGAGGCGGATTTTGGCAAGTTGACCTTGGTAGCATTGCGACTGTAAATATCCCGAAGGATTTCGAATTTGACATTGACCAAGTCATCAAAGAATTGGATTTAAAAATGGTAGAAATAACCGAATGAAATACTTTAAACGAAATTGGAATGAAACCCGTGGAGACCAATATGATAGTTGTGGGAAATCAATTTGATTTTTCGAGACGGATAATAACGGAGAAGTTTTAAGACAAATTGAGGTTTATGATAATGGTAAAGTCTTAAAATATGACAACCAAAATATTGAGGGCGAATTTGGAGGACTTGCAGACCAAAATCTTGATTTGAAAGAATTTATAGAATTTAAAATAGAAAAAGAAGAGTTTGAAAATAAATGGAAATAAAAGCCAGCGTACAACAATGGCTATAATTCATTGTGGTTTTGTACCACGCCAAAGGAAAAGTATAAATCAAACGGCTGGATTTCGGCGGAATAATCCTGCGGATGATTTCACAACGAAATCATAGTCCAGCGTTGTGTGGCATAAAACAAAAAGAAACTAATGAATAAAAATATAATACCCATAATTATTACACTGTTTTTATTATCAAGCTGTTCACCGATATATAGATTGTTGAATTTTATTCCTTCGATTAAGCTGAAAGATGTAGCTTTTGAAAATAAGGCGATAAATTCAGAGTATAAATTTCAATATCCGGATACAACAAAAAATGAATATCTAAGAAAACTAAGAACAGATTACGGTTTAGATACGCTAACAGCAAATTTGGAAAGTGATTTTAAGAAGATTAAAACGATACTTGATTGGACTCATAATCAGTGGACTCATAGTGGAAGCAATACACCATCCAAATCTGACCCTCTGACGATACTGGAAGAAGCAAAAGATGGAAATAATTTCAGATGTGTAGAATATGGAATAGTATCTTCAGCAGGATTGAATAGTGTTGGGATTACGTCAAGAGTTTTAGCACTAAAAACATCCGATGTAAAAAACGTAAGATATGGGGCCGGTCACGTAGTTGCAGAAACCTATTCAAAAGAATTACAAAAATGGATATTAATTGATGGACAATATAACGGAATTCCGGTATTGAAAAGTATACCTCTTAATGCTGTTGAATTTCAAAAAGCAATAATTGAAGATTATAATCAATTGAAAATAGTTAATGTCAAAGGAGAGATGTCAAAAGAAGAAAAAGAGCAATATATTGAGTGGATAAGTAAATATCTTTTTTATTTTGACATTAGATTTGATAATAGATACATATCAGCGAAGGATAAGAAAAAAATAAATGGAAAGGCTAAATTAATGTTAGTTCCTCTAAACTATGACAACCCGACAGTTTTTCAGAGAAAACACAAAATTGATTATTGTTTATATACCAATAATATAAATGATTTTTACCAAAAGCCTAATTGAGAATTACGCCACACAACACAAGTATAAAACGAATTAAAAAAGATTTTATTAGAAACTGTTAAATCATTTGTAATAAAAAGATCAACACTCATACGCCTCATATTATCTCCGCAAGCCGTGCTACGGATATTCCGGCATATTATTCCGATTGGCTGATAAATCGATTGAAAGAGGGTTTTGTTATTCGAAAAAATCCGTTTAATCAAAAGCTCTATAAAATCAGTTTTGAAAATACGCGATTAATTGTTTTTTGGACAAAAAATCCGGCTCCTTTAATGCAAAAACTTGATTGGTTTAATGAATATTTTCCGAATTATTATTTTCAGTTTACACTGAATGATTACGACAATCAAATTGAACCTAATATCCCGTCGGTGCAAAAACGCATCGAAACATTTATCAAACTTTCCGAAGGCATCGGTAAAGAAAAAGTGATATGGCGATTTGACCCGTTGCTTTTGACAGATAAAATATCGATTGATGATTTACTGCGTAAAATCGAAAACTTATCTGTTCAATTACAAGGATATACCGAAAAATTGGTTTTCAGTTTTGCGGATATTCAAAAATATCGGAGTGTTCGTAATAATTTGAAAAGAGCAGGCGTTAATGCCCGTGAGTTTACCGAAAATGAAATGTTGCAAGCGGCAAAAGGAATTTCTGAAATAATAAAGAATTCGGGAATGAAGGCGGCAACTTGTGCCGAAGCAATTGATTTGTCGGAATTCGGAATTTTGCATAATAAATGCATTGATGATGAGTTAATCGTAAAACTTTTTTCGAATGATGTGAAATTAATCCGCTTTTTGGGCGTTAAGAAAAATGAAAAAGGTATTTTTGTAGAAGCAAAAAAGAATTTAAAAGATAAAGGACAACGAAAAGAATGTCAATGTATCGAAAGCAAAGATATCGGCGAATATAATACTTGCAAAGCAATGTGTGC
>JANTGL010000022.1 GCA_024762915.1 Bacteroidales bacterium
CCAATCTAAATCGTCGTACAAATTCAATAAATTTTTCATAATTATTCCTCCGTTTTTAATGAATAAATTAATTTATATACAAGTTACGACATATTTAAATATTTTGAAAAAATGAATACAATTTTTTTATTTAAACATCAGTAACTTATTATTTTTATATGCTTCATACGCCTGTTTTACA
Organism: Bacteroidales bacterium; assembly: GCA_024762915.1. Lineage (GTDB taxonomy): Bacteria > Bacteroidota > Bacteroidia > Bacteroidales > JAADGE01 > JAADGE01. The sequence goes on from JANTGL010000022.1 coordinate 182, forward strand.
GTCATTTCTCCGGCACCTGTATAAATTTCAATTCCTGCTTTTTCCAAAACGACTCCGGCATTTCCTCCGGGTCCGTTACCGGTTATCAAAATTTTTGCTTCTAAATCAAATAACTTTTGTGCTGTTTTCGGTCCTGCTCCGTGTGCTTCTTGTGTCGAATCACTGTTATCAACAACATTTATTTCTTCCGTTTCGTCATCGTAAACAAAAAAATATTCTGTTCTTCCGAAACGCGGATCCATCATTGAATCCCAATCTTTCCCTTTTGTCGTAAATGCAATTTTCATTTTCCTTTTTTAATTAATTATTAACAATTTTATTAATTTTATTCCAAGTATTTTTTAATTCTTCTTTAATCGGATTATCTTTATATTCCGTAACCGTTAATCCTTCCGTCATTGCTTCCGTAAAAACTTTGTCGTAGGGTAATTTTGCAAGTTTATCAATAGCTTCTGTTTCCAGAAAATTTTCAATTTCATCGGAAATATCTTTATTTAAATCGAATTTATTAATGATACAACCGGCTTTTAAATTAAATTTTTTTACCAATTCATACACCCGTTTTAAATCATGCAAACCTGATACCGTCGGTTCGGTGACCAATACGACATATGATGCTCCCGATAGAGATGATACAACCGGACAACCGACACCGGGCGAACCGTCAACAATAATATATTCTTTCTTAAGTTGTTCGGCAAGTTCTTTAGCTTTATTTTTAACTTGTGCAACTAATTTTCCCGAATTATCCGCACCGATTGCTAATTTGGCATGTACCATTTTGCTGTCTGTTCGAATATTTGAAATATACCAATGTCCGACATTTAAATCGACATTTATAATCGTATCGGTCGGACAAACCCTTGAACAATACCCGCAACCTTCGCAACTTAACGGATTTACGACATATTTTCCGTTAATAATATCAATGGCTTCAAATCGACAAACATTTTTACATTCTCCGCATTGAATACATTCTTCCTGTTGAATTACGGCAAGTTCACCGCTGAAAAATTCTTCGCTGAATTCAAAATCCGGTTTTAACAACAAGTGCATATCTGCTGCATCAACATCGCAATCCGCCACAATAACATCTTTTCCGCCAAGCACTGCAAATGATGCCGTAACAGACGTTTTCCCGGTTCCTCCTTTTCCTGATATTACGACAATTTCTTTCACTGCACACCTCCTTTCACTTCATTAAATATATATGTCTTAATTTGTTTCAATTCTTCCGCAACTTCCGGAATTTTTTCATACAATAATTGTCCTTTTGAATATAATTCTGCTATTTCTCTGCTGTTCGGAATTTTAGCAATAATCGGAATATTTTCGGAATTACAATATTCAATCACATCATTATTTCCTATTCCGTATCTGTTAATTACAACACCGAATTTATTTCCTATTTCACGAACGGTTTCAACAGCTAATTTCAAATCATTTAAACCGAAAGGTGTGGGTTCTGTAATAAGAATTACAAAATCTGCATCCTTAACGGCTTCAATAACCGGACAAGAAGTTCCCGGCGGCGAATCAAAAATCTTGATATGCTTCTCAAAATACAAATCAACATAATTAATCGTTTGCTTAATAAGCGGAACGGCTTGTTCTTCACCTATCATTAAACGACTTTCAATAAAATCAAGATTATTAGTTTTAAAATGCGATAAATCACCGATTTTTTTCTGTTTCATCGGAAGTGCTTGTGTCGGGCATAATTCGGAACAAGCATAACACGAATGGCACAATTCCGGGAAAACTAAAATCATTGTCCCTAATTGAATAACGGCATGAAAGTTACACACTTTTTGACATTCGCCGCAAAGCGTACATGCATCTTTATTCCATTCGGGAATCATTTTAAACCTTTCTTCTTCCGAAATTTTCTCTCCTTTCAGAAACAGGCCGGAATTCGGTTCTTCCACATCCAAATCAACTAAAACAACATTATCGGTTTCGGCTAAAAATGAAGCCAAATTTGTCGATAATGTTGTTTTTCCCGTTCCTCCTTTTCCGCTTGCAATTGCAATTTTCATCAATCTATTTGTTTTTATTTAAAAGTTCTTCGCGAATCATGGTATGACCGCAAGCCGGGCATTTAATTGTTGTACATTTTACGCCTTGTTGATGCGGGATTTTTTCACCGCATTTTGCACAAACACAGTATCCGCCGGTACCGAAAGCACCGCCTTTGTTTCTGCCTTGCCCTTGTCCGCGTCCGAGACCTTTTCCGCCTCCGCGTCCTAATCCTTTACCTGTTTGAAATATTCCCATTTTGTTTGATTTAAAGTTTAAATAATTTCGGAAAGCAAAATCATCGGATAAATAAACTCATCCGATGACTAAACTAAACATACTAACTTTCGTTTTTTAATTCCGAAAGCCGTTTTTCCAAAAACACAAGTTGATCTTTCAGGGTATTAACTTCATTTTCAAGGATTGTTTTTTCGGAAACATCCGCAATTCCTTGATTATAAAAACCTCTGCCGTATCCGAAACCTCTTCCGAATCCCCTTCCTCTGCCGTATCCTGCACCAAATCCTCTTCCTCTGAAAACACCGGTTTCATCCGCTGCATTTGCACAATACCCCATTCGTTTCCCTGTCATTGCCCCTCTTCCGAGAGGACCTGTTCTGTCAAATCCGGGCATAATTACCTCCTTTTTTATTAATTAAAAAAATATTTATTATTCAAAACAATACGATTAAATTTTATTGATTGTTTTAAAATACTGTCATATTTCACACTACAAAGATAATGCACTTATGTTCATAATGCAAAAATTCCTTCATATTTTTTTTGTGTTTTACGACAGAATCCGATTTAAGCGATGAAAAAGCTAATAAAAAAGCCCGCTTAAGCGGGCTTTAAATTTATCTTTTATAATTCGGATTATAACCGGAATTTTTATACTCAGGCGGTAACTCCTTAAATTGAAGGACCTTTAAATTCGGTTTTCCTTGAGTAATTATTTGGAATTCAACCCTTCTGTTAAATTTCTTTGAAGGTTCAAAATATTTACCGTTTTTCATATTAAATGCAACCGGGTTATCTTCACCGAAAGCTCGTACTTTAATTTGATCTTTATTTACACCTTGTTGTATCATATATTTCTTCACCATTAATGCTCTCCGCTCTGCCAATTTGTCATTATATGCTTTTGGTCCTACAGCATCCGTGTATCCGACAACGGCAACTTCGGCTTCAGAATTCTTTATTAAATAATTGCATAATGTATCTAATTCTGCATTCTTTTTTACCTTCATATTTGGTTTATCAAAATCAAAGAACAAATTATAAATTTCAACTACATAAAATTTTGATTCAAGCTCTTCTTTAGTTTTTTCTTTAACATCTATTGCCTTCTGAACGCTTTCAACATCATAAATCGTATATTCCATAATATTATCAGCAATATCTCTCGACGATAAATCAGTGTATATTCTGTCTGCAGAAATATTTTTATTCCGCAGGTATTCAACTGCCTTTTGTTTTCTCTCATTTGATAAGGGACTGCTTTCTTCAGAATAATTTTCTGTTGAGAAGTTTACAACAAGACTGTCATATTTATTAAGATTTTCGGCAATTACATCAAGTTCTTTTTTAGTATAATTATTCAAATCAGAGTTTTCTTTATCAAAAAAAGTATTTTTGAATTTCTCCGTTTTACCGGCTTCAATTTTCACAAGAACAGGAGATTTTTTAATTAATTCTTTATCAATCATGTCCTTAATATGAATATCTTCAGTATCAAAAACATATCCGGGTGCTTCATATACAAATTTATAATCTTTATCAGGAATTACGACTGATTTATATTTTGCTTTTTCAAGTTTTAAAGTAAACGCATCAGGGTCTGTTTCAGAGTTTACATCATAAATATTAACTTCGGCACCTAAAGGATATATCTCTGAATCACCATCTTTCCCGTTTACGGTACTTTCGACTATCAAAGTATTATCGGGAAACATTGTTTTAAATATTTCGGCATTATCCGTTTTCCTTCTTGTAAAGTAAGCAATATCTTCACTTGATACAGGAAAGAAAAAGACATCATCTTCAACCGTATTAATCGGGAAACCGATATTTTCAGGTTCACTAAAAGTACCGTCACTCTGAAGCTTACATTTAAAAATATCATATCCGCCCATCCCTTTATATCCTTTTGAACTAAAATAAAAAGTATGTCCGTCGGTTAACATATACGGTGCTTCCTCATCATATTTCGTGTTAATATCCAGATTTTCGGGAACACCCCAAGTGCTGTCAGTTTGAAGTTCTGAAACCCAAATGTCACGGCCGCCTTTACCGCCTTTTACATTACTTGAAAAATATAATTTCTTTCCGTCGGGAGATAAAGCTGCATGGCGTTCAACAGCACGTCTTTTATTAATATTTTTTCCTAATTTAACGGGATCAGACCATTTTCCGTTTGATTTCAATTTTGCAGAATATAAATTCCCCGGTTTATTATCTTTGGTTCTGTAAATAAAAAGTTCACTACCGTCTAAAGATAATCCGCCCGTTGCATCGTGCCCGATTGTATTTATGGGAGCCCCGACATTTACGGGATCATTTTTTCCGTCCCAAAACCAAATATCTTCATAATACTTCCCTTCTTCACTTAATTTATCACCGCTGATTCCGCCCGGTCGTTTAGAAGTAAAATACAATTTTTTTCCGTCTGAAGTCGGTATCGGCGTATGATCATCATAACCTGAATTTAAAATATCCAAACGGGTAACAATAATCGGTTTAAAATCAAAAAAGATTGTTATTGCATTATTGGCACCTGCTAAAGCTTCTTTATATTGATTTTTCTCAGCATCGTTCAATTGAAAAGCATTTAATTTATTCAATGTTTCAATTTCTTCATCGAATTGATAAAGATTATGAAAGGCCTTTGCTTTATAGAAAAATGCTGCTCGGGTAACTTTTTTTTCTTCTTTAGTTTTGTTATAATCATTAATAATCTGATTAAAATGCTCTATCGCTTCATCTTCATGCTCGGTATAAATTTCGCAAATACCTTTATTAAAGACATAATTTAAATTTCCTTTATTTTTCTTAAGAAGGGCTTTCAGAATAATATCTGCAGACGGATATTTATTGTTCGAAATATATTCCAAAGCTTCATTATATTTTTTTACTTCTTTTCTGTTTGATTGGGAATAAACAGTTAATTCCGATAAGAATAAAACCAATAATAATAAGACTGTCTTTTTCATGTGTTTAGAATGGATTTTTGACAATAACGACAAATATAAAATATAAATTAAAAGTTTACAACTTTTTATTGCCAATCTTATTAAATGTTTTATAAATTGTATAAAAATCATCGGTCAAATGATAATCACGAGCATAACGGAAGTTAATCTTTGTTATCTCATCCAAATCAAAAACAGGGTAATTTACAGGATTTAAAATTCCGGGTTTCAATTTAGGAAGCAACTTATTTTTCTCTGATTCAATATAGCCGACCCAGGTATTTTTACCCTTTAAAACAGTTAAAATATTTTTAAAATAGTTTCGTTTTTCGTCAATCATTAAAATTAATATCGGGAAGAATAAAATAAGCCCGCATGAAAAAAATATGTCAAACACCCTTTTTTGAATTTTTACAGATTTTTCATTTAAAACAAAATGTTCCGTAATATCCATTTCATACGAAACGATAATATTATGACTGCCTATAACAAAGCCTCTGTTCGGATAGGCAATTTGAACTTCCGTATTTAAATTTTCCTTATTGACAATCAGCGAAATCAGTTCTTTAAATGTTAAATTATTAACTGCTAATATCAGATGCGAAATTTGTTCATCCTTAATTTTGTCCGCAATTAATTCTTGTTTTTCAACTCGAATTGAATAAAAATGATTTTCAAAATACGGTAACAGATTTTTTTCAATTTTCTGTTCTTCCGGTTCAGTTGAAAAAAATAAAATTTTCATTTCTTTTTTATTTCGAAAAGAAAAACTGTGAAATTTAAAGACCGTATAGATTGCTCTGATTAACCAAGAGAAAAACATTGCCCAAGCAGTTCCTGCCAGTAACAGTAATCGTGAATATCTGTATGCTTCATTAAGTAAAGAATAAATTATCAAAATAATCAAAGCTCCGGATAAGATTCCTTTAAAAAGTCGTTTAGAGTCAATCGGATTTCGATAACCCTTTGCCAACATGATTGATAAAATCCATACGGCAATATATGAAGGAACCGCATATTGCATATATTCCGGCGGATAATGATTGATGTGATGAAATTTATAATTTTCCCATAACGGTTTTAAGAAATAAAATCCCGAATAAAAAATAAAAACATCCGTAATCGGTAAAAAAGCCGTTTTAAACAGTCTTTTGATAATCGATAATCCGGCTCTGAAAATAATGGCTGATTTTATTAAAAAGGAAAATAATAATGCATTCTTCCCCGAGAAATGTTTTTTTGCAAAAATTATCATTGCATTATAAAACATAAAGACATAATTTAAACTGCCTTTTTTTGTACTTTCACCCTTATAATGAATGATATTAACTGCAGGATAATAATAGTTTTCAAAACCGCTTTCAGCTATCCGGTATGATAAGTCGATATCTTCGCCGTACATAAAAAATGTTTCATCCAACAAACCGGCTTTATCCAAAGCTGTTTTTCTTAAAAGCATAAAAGCTCCGGGCAAAACATCAATTTTATTTATCTCATTATCATCAAGGTAAGTTAAATGATATTTTCCGAAACGTTTTGATTTAGGAAATAACTTTGATAAACCGAAAATTTTATAAAACGAAACAGCCGGTGACGGAAAAGCTCTTTTGGATTCGGGCAAAAAAATGCCTTCTCCGTTATTCATTTTAACACCTATTCCCCCGGCATCCTGATTTTTATCGGCAAAATCAAGCGTTTTAATAAATGTATCTTCGGGAATAATTGTATCGGGATTCAGTAACAATACATATTCAGCTTTTGATTGCCTGATTGCCTGATTGTTAGCAGAGGAAAATCCGACATTCTTTTCATTTTCAATGAGAATAACTTCGGGAAAATTATCTTTGATATAGGCGCAAGAATTATCTTTTGAATTATTATCAACAACAAAAATTTCAATTAAATTCTGTCCGTAAATTTTTTCATATGTCTTGCGTGCCTCGTCAACACTTAAAAGACATTGTGTTAAAAAGTATTTTACATTATAATTAACAATTACAACAGAAAGTTTCATCAATTTTGTTTCTTTTAAATAACCCACAAATCTAAAAAACACTTTTACTCTTTACAAATAAAAACAATTTATATTAAACCCAGATATTTATACCTCGCTAACATCGTTTCGTTTCCGACAATACCGCCGCTGTGAATATACATAATGTCACCTTTTATATTTTTATTATGCTCACTTAATGCTATCAATGTTTTAGGGTCATACAGAAGTTCAAATTCAATGGTATTTTCTTCCGAAATTTCCTTCCATATATCATAATATTCTTTATACGGTTTTCCGAAAATATATTTCTTTTCTGTTTCTAAAATTACCGGATAATTTGAAGAATCATCGTCTAAAAGTGCAAATTGTTTTAAAAGATATTCCGAATTTCCGATATTGGGTGTTGTGTAAACTTTGAAATTTAAATGCTTTTGAAGATATAAAGCCGTGGTTCCCGTTCCTGACTGAATAAATATTGATAACTTTTTTATGCCATTTTCATCAGCCCACTTGTGTATTTCATCAGCCATTTTTTCAACACCCTGTTCTGCTTCTTTTTCAGCACCACCCTGCCTTATCAGCAAAGCATCTTTTCCTGATTTATCGTAAGTCTTTTCAGGGGATGACATCTTTTGAAAAAACTCTTCATAGTTCGGAAGTTCAAAATAATTCATCCCAAATTCTAAGGCATATTTAAAGTTTCCGACCGGATTTTTTTTCAAAAATAGCGGTAAGGGTTTCAGATAATAATCAAATTGCAAATTTTTAATTTTTGCTAATACAGACAGAGAAAACATTGCATTTGATTGATTGCCTCCGTATGAAACAATTTTTTTATATGAAGACAAATCCGAATTCAAATAATAATCAAACTTTCGAGCTTTGTTTCCGTTAAAAAAAGGATTAATTAAATCATCTCTTTTTAAAAAATACGTCCTGCCTCTGAATGTCATTTCATGAACCGGAGATTCTTTTAGTTTCGAGTCAATATAATCCATAAGCATTTTATTGAAAAAATTGAATTCTGTCAATAATTGATCGTCCGAGGGTTAGTTCATCAACATATTGTAATTCACTTCCTACCGAAACACCTTTGGCTAAAGTGGTTATTTTAACCCCTAATCCGGAAACTTTTTTAAACGTATAAAAATTAGTTGTTTCACCTTCGGGCGTTGCATTTAAAGCAAATATAAGCTCTTTTGTAACCGATGATTTCAATCTGTCAATCAATGAATCAATTTCTAAATTATCGGGACCAATACCGTCCATAGGAGAGATTAATCCGCCTAACACATGATATAAACCTCGATATTGTCCTGTTCGTTCAATCGCAATTACATCATTAATATTTTCTACTAAACAAACAGTCTTATTATCTCTTGAACCGTCAGCACAAATTTCACATATTTCATTATCAGAGACATTTTTACAAATCTTGCACTTCTTTATATTCTTTCGAAGTTCTATAATCGTTTCACCGAATAAAGTAACATCTTCTTCCGGTTTTTTAAGCAAATGCAACACCAAACGCAAAGCTGTTTTATTTCCGATACCCGGTAATTTTGAAAATTCTGCAACCGCATTATTTAATAATTTTGAAGAATATTGATTTTCTTGTAACATAAATATAATTGAACGTTATAAAGTAAAATTCGAATTTATCAATTAAACGAATCATCGGCAAACCATTTATTAATTTCTTTTTCGGGTTTATAATTTTTGATATAATCTAATGCCGCTTCCGGGTTTTCAGTAACAAAATAATATTTACGATAATCTTCCTTCGCAAATTGTTCTTTATAAATGGTTTCATAAAATGCAATCAAATTATTATAAAAACCCTTAATATTTATAATTACAACAGGTTTATTATGATATCCCAAATGTTTTAAAGTTAATACTTCCGACAACTCTTCAAGTGTTCCGAAACCGCCGGGCATGGCAATAAAAGCATCTGCTAAATCTTCTAATTTTGCTTTTCGTGTGTGCATATCCGGTGTAACGATTAATTCATCAACAATTTTACAAGCTAAATTGTTATCCTTAATTTTTTGAGGTATTACACCGATTAATTTCCCGTTTTGTTCTTTAACCGTATAAGCAATTTTCCGCATTAATCCCACATTTGAACCGCCGAACAATAATACATCATTATTCAAGACAATTTGCTTTCCGAGTAAAACAGCTACATTATAATAAATTTCTTCCAGAGCATCACTCGAAGAACAAAAAACACATATATTTTTTTTCATTTTAGTTGTAAATCGTATCTTGCAAAAAATTTTCAACAAAAGTAAACATTAAAAATGATAAATAATAATTCCGGTTTCCCGATAAAATTATTTGTTTTCGGAACTTTGAGAAAAGGCGGACGGTTAGATTATTATACCGACGGCAGTAAATATGCCGGCAAATACTATACGGAAGGTCAATTAATGTTGTCGGAAATCGGAAGTGCTTACATCGACTTTGATGTCAAAAATACGGCAACAGTCGGCGAACTTTATTATATGAACTTTTCCGGTTTACTAAGAATTGACCATCTTGAAAGCACATCCGGAGAATTCCCGAAAGGATATGATTTGGATGTTGCTCCTATTTGGGAATTTAAAGACGGAATTAATAACTTTTCAAATAAAAATAAATCATTTGCATTTGTTTATAAAAGACGCAACTCACCTTTAAAAATTCAATCGGGAGATTGGTTACAAAGATTAAATCCGCTTGACGAAATTAAACGTTTTTTAAACTCCCAAAATTCCAACGAAGTAAATCCTGAAGATTTAATCGATTATTTACACAAGTATTTAAAAAAATAAAATATATCTTTGTGTCTTTTAAAATATGACTTTAAGAAAGCGCATATTAAGTATTTTATTTTGGTCAGTTGTTTCAGCTGCTTTTATAGGTCCCGGAACAGTTACTACGGCGACTAAAGCAGGTGTATTTTACAATTTTCAACTCCTGTGGGCTTTGGTTTTTTCTACATTTGCAACTTTACTTTTGCAGGAAGCCAGTGCAAGGTTGACTATTCGAAGTCAACTGAATTTGGGAGAGGCAATTTCCAAAAAATTTGAAAATACTTCAGGAAGAACACTTATTCTTTTTATTATTATTATTGCTATTGTCCTAGGATGTGCTGCTTATGAAGCGGGAAATATTTTAGGAGCTGTTGCCGGTCTGGTATTAATTTTTGATATTCCTTATTATTATTTTGTTGCCGGTATCGGTTTACTTGCAACCTTGGTTTTTGCCTTAAATTCTGTTCATACCATTGCAAAAGTAATGGGATTTGTTGTTTTTTTAATGGGCATTTCATTTTTCTTTACTTCGGTTTCTTTACATCCTGATTGGGGAGAAGTTCTAAAAGGCAGCGTTGTACCTATTATTCCGGAAGGAACAGGTTCAACACTTTTAGTCCTTGGTTTGGTGGGAACAACCGTTATTCCCTATGATTTATTTTTAGGTTCGGGTGCATTAGATAAAAAACAGACTATCAATGAAATGCGTTTCGGATTAGCGTTTGCCGTTATCCTCGGCGGAATAATATCCATGTCGATTATGGGAGTCGGAAATGCTGTTACGGCAGAGATGTCAGAACCCGAAAAAGCACATTTTATTTCAAATCTTAACTTTGATAATGACGGTTATTCGTTGTTAAAAAATTTCTTACAACATAAAATCGGGACATATGCCGTATATATTTTCGGTTTCGGAATGTTTGCCGCCGGATTTTCTTCGGCAGTAACATCACCACTTGCCTCAGCCATCACGGCAAGAAGTTTATTTTCCAATAAGCAAAATGAAAAAAAATGGCATCCTAAAAAACTCTATTTTAAATTGGTTATTGCAGGCGTTGTTATTACGGGTTTAACATTTGGATTTCTGAATATAAAACCAATTCCGGCCATTATTATTGCACAAGCATTTAACGGTCTTATTCTTCCCTTAATAGCCGTTTTCTTAATTTCTGTTGTAAATGATCCGGATATTATCGGAGAAAAACATCTCAACGGATTTCTTTCTAATATATTAATGAGTATTGTTTTATGGGTTACAATGATTCTGGGATTTACAAATATCTCAAAATCAATCGCTAAAACAATCGGATATAATTTAGAAGCAAACGATACAAATTTAATCATTCCGGTTATTATTATTTCGTTTATTTTATCTTTTATTTTTCTGTTCGTAATCTATAAAAGACGCTTTAAACTTGTAACGCAGCGACTTTAAATTTTACGCTGGTACCTGTATGATAATTTCCTGACAAATCAAAATCCCAAATCCATTCTTTTACAATATTTTCTTTCGGTAAAACAACAGACAATCGGTTCTGTTCATACATTAGTTTTCCGTCAAAATTAAATTCTTGTTCATAATAATCCGTGATTAAAACTGATTTCCCTTTCGGAAGCATTTCAAAATGCTTCTTTTCAATCATCTTTCGTATTAAGATTTGTTCTTCTTCAGAAGCTAAATTATACTTTTTAATATACTCAAGGGGAAAATATGCTATTTGACTTAATATATTAACCGAAACAACAAAATCCGGTTTAATTTTCTCAATAAACAAATTTTCGGTTTGTTCTTTTAAAAAATAATATAAAGTCTTGTTTTTATTTTTACCCTTCTTATAACTGAATACAGGTGCCAAAAATCCGGAAACATCAATTGTTAACAGCTCAATATTGGGTTTTTTTTTATTTTATGTTCAATTTGTCTCGGATGAATGATATCTGCCAAAATTATTTTCGTAAATTTTTTTGATACCTCTTCAAAAGGAACATCCAGACACCATCCGCTTCCGATTATCAAACAAATACCTCCGTCTTTTTCAGTTGCATTTTCAAGAATGAACTTTTTTGTATTATTCAGATGTTCAAACCAATTTTTCTCTTCGTTCAGAAACCTTGTCATGATTCCCCCATGATCTGAATTTAATCCGAATTTCCTTCGCAATTTACTGATTGTCATCTTCTTCCCTTTTATTTATCGCATCTTTTAATTTACTTATTTCTTTTCGCAGAATTTCGGTATCCGAAGTCTCAACATCCTCTTCAAATTCAGAACTTATTTTATGTAAATATTCAGTAACTTCTTTTTGAACAGACAGGTCTTCTTCTATTTCACTGATTTCATCTTGAATAATTTTAAAATGCTCTGATTCTTCGTATATAAGATTCAAATCTTCATTATTTTCAAGTACGGTATTTAATTTCCCTTTATATTTTTTTATCGCTTTTATATATTCGTCTTTATTTTTCAGCATTAATGTTTTATGAATTGTATTTTCTACTTTTTTCAATAAACTTTCATACCTTAATAATAAGGAGTTTAAAAAATGCATTTTTGATTCACATAATTTAATTTGTTGAAAATATTCATTTAATAAATCATCAGTTTTTGTCAGTACTGAAGAATCTATGTTAATATTTTCCGGATGCTTCCTGATTTCCGATAAAAAATTCAATTCATCGTACCAATATTCTGAAGGCACAAAATAAATATCTGCAATTAATTTATTTGTAATGGTTTTAAATTCAAATATTTTATTTTTTTCGGATTTTAAATCATTTTTACAAACTTTAATTGCAGATAATATTTTTTCTTTCATTGATTCCGAGGCACTTAAGTCATTATGTTTCGATTTTTTATTTCTAAAAATGAAGTTAAAAAGGTTCATCGGGAATATGATTTCAGTTGAAAACTTTTGCTAAGATACAACAAAGCTAAAAATGAAAAAATTTAAATTAATTATTAATATTGATTGTGCTGTGCAACATATTATTAAAAAATATTTTTCGGGAAATTTTTTAACTCCATTTTAAAACAAAACTAAAGAAGTGCACTAAAAAAAGTCGATTGCGAATGTTTTAATACTTAATAAGGTTTACGAAAATGAAATAGGTTAAGCTGCTAATTATTTGCTAACGAGTAAAAAAACAATAAATATCCTAAAATAAATATCAAATTAATTTTTTAAAATTGAAAAGATTCTTAATTTTGCGTTAAATGTGAACATAATATTAACTGTTTAATTTATAAAATTATGAAGAAATCAATAATTATTCTTTCATCACTTCTTATTGCAGCTGTGATTTTTTCCGGTTGTAATCCGTTGACAAAAATGGTAAAGAAAGCCGGTGAGGTTGAATACAAAACAACCCCAAACCCTTTGGAAATGCATGCCAATAAAGTTCCGATTGACGTAAAAGTTACTTTTCCGCCAAAATATTTCGGAAAAAATGTAAAGTTGGTAATTACGCCTGCATTAGTTTCTGATTACAGTTCATCAGACGAAATTCTTTTCAAAACTCAAACCATAATCGGTGAAAAATTTGAAGATAATTACGAGCAAATCAATTACAAAGAAGGCGGAAGTTTCTCCTTTCAAGACACTATTGCTTACGATTCAAAATTCAGAGCATCTGATTTGAATTTAAAATTTCAAATTTCGACTCAAAAAGGAAAATCTGCTGACATTACAGAAATTAAATTGGCAGACGGTATTATCACTACTCCCGAATTGGTTGACGGCGGAATGACAATTGACGGCGGCCTTAAAAGAGGTACCGTATTAGGTCAAATGGTCTCTGTTCCGGTAACAAAACCTGAAGTCAGAATAGAAACAGAAAGTGCCAAATTTATGTTTGATTTACAAAAATCAAATATTAAAAGAAACGAGCTTAAAAAAGAAGAAATCGTAAATCTCGGAAAATCAATCAAAGAAGCTTCCGAAGATCCGGACAAAGAATTAAAGAATATAAAATTTGCCAGTTATGCTTCTCCTGACGGTCCTCAAGACTTAAATGAAAAATTGGTAAATGACAGAGGAACAAATTCGAAAAAAGCGTTTGACAGACTCTTAAAAAAAGAAGATATTAAACAAATTGAAAATACTGATTTTCTAATTACCGAAACAACTCCTGCTGAAGACTGGGACGGTTTCAAAAAATTAGTTGAAGCTTCTAACATGGAAGATAAAGCTCTTGTTTTAAGAGTCTTAAGCATGTATTCAGATCCTGATACAAGAGAAACTGAAATAAAAAAATTAGCTGCTGTTTATGATAACTTAAGAAAAGATATCCTTCCGATGTTAAGACGTTCTGAAATTAAATTTGATTATCAAGGAAGAGCAAAAACTGATGCTGAATTAAAAACACTTGCAAGTACGGATCCTTCTTCATTATATCAAGAAGAATTGCTTTATGCTGCAACAATTTCTGACAACCAAGAAGCTGTCTATAAAAATTACACATCACAATATCCTGATGATTGGAAAGGTTGGAATAATTTAGCTTGTGTTCAAGCAAAAGACGGGAACTTAACGGATGCAAAAGCTAATTTTGAAAAAGTTATTTCCAAAAAATCTGATAACCCGGCTGCTTTAAATAACCTAGGTGTTATTTCATTAGCAGAAGGTGATCTTGATGCAGCTTGGGATTATTTTGAAAGAGCTGAAAATGCAGGATGCAAATCACCTAGTTTACATTATAATAAAGGTGTTATCTTAATTAAAAAAGCTCAATACGGTTCGGCAGTTGCTGAATTCGGTAGTGATTCTTTCAACAAAGCTTTAGCTCAAACATTAGCAGGCAGTAACGATGACGCAATCGCAACTTTAAATAATTTAGGAAGCAGTGAGTACGGATTATATTACTACTTAAAAGCCGTAACTGCTGCAAAAGCAAATAAAGTAGACGATGTTATCGAAAACTTAAAAATTGCAATCTCTAAAGAAAGTACTTTAAAAGATTATGCTAAAAAAGATATGGAATTTTTAAAATTCATTGACAATTCTGCTTTCAGAGGTGTAATTGAATAATACGAAATTCATAATTAAATTTAAGCCCCCGTATTTCGGGGGTTTTTTCATGCAAAAATTTCATAAAAAATCTATCCGAACTGTAAAATTGGCATAAAAATATAACCGGCACATGCTTTGAAAGACAGCAATCGAATTAAACTAAATAATATTTAAAATTAAAGATATGCAAAAAGGTAAAATTAATGTCACAGGAGAAGATATCTTTCCGATTATTAAAAAGTTTCTTTATTCCGATCACGAAATTTTTTTAAGAGAATTAGTTTCTAATGCTGTGGATGCCACTCAAAAATTAAAAATTTTAGCATCCAAAGGTGAATTTAAAAATGAACTGGGAAACTTAACAATTCGAATAAAAGCTGATAAAAAAGCAAAGACATTAACCATCTCAGATGCCGGTATCGGAATGGATTCCGAAGAAATTGATAAATACATTAATCAAATAGCATTTTCCGGAGCTGAGGATTTTATGAAAAAATACAAAGACGATGCAAATGCTATAATCGGACATTTCGGACTCGGATTCTATTCTTCGTTTATGGTTGCCGACACTGTTGAAATCATCTCAAAGTCATACAAAGATGACAGTAAAGCCGTAAGGTGGGAATGTGACGGAAGCCCGAATTTTACCTTAGAGGAAAATGATAAAAAAGAGAGAGGAACTGATATTATTCTTCATTTAGATAAAGATTCCGAGAGTTTTTTAGAAGATTCTGAAATTAAAGAACTTTTAAATAAATATTGCAAATTTTTACCCGTAGAAATTGCTTTCGGAAAAGAAAAAGAATATAAAGATGATAAAGAAGTTGAAACAGATAAAGATCATATTATTAATAACACACAACCTGCTTGGACAAAAAAACCCGCAGATTTAAAAGATGAAGATTACAATAGTTTTTATAAAGAACTGTATCCGGCAAGCTTTGAAGATCCGCTTTTCCATATACACTTAAACGTTGATTTTCCGTTTAATTTAACAGGTATTTTATATTTCCCTAAATTTAAAAATACGATTGAAATCCAAAAGAATAAGATTCAACTTTACCAACGTCAAGTATTTGTAACCGATTCTGTTGAAGGTATCGTTCCCGAATTCTTAACACTGCTTCACGGTGTATTGGATTCTCCTGATATTCCGCTTAATGTTTCCAGAAGTTACTTACAAAGTGACCAAAATGTTAAAAAGATTTCAAATCATATTACAAAAAAAGTAGCTGATCGTTTAAAGGAAATTTTTACAAATGAACGTGAAGATTTTGAAAAAAAATGGAATGACCTCAGAATTTTCATTGAATACGGAATGTTAAGCGATGAAAAATTCTATGAGAAAGCTGTTAATTTTTTCTTATTACAAAACACCGAAGGTAAATTTTT
>JANTGL010000023.1 GCA_024762915.1 Bacteroidales bacterium
CCGTCCCGTTTTTATTTCTGATGATTTTACAATTTTCGGGAACTTCGGCTTGTTTTATATTTTTCTCATTTAAACCGAAACCCTTACTTTTTACAAAGCGTTTTACATCTTCCAAAACTTTATCATTTAAGACTAAACGCGTATCGAAATATTCCGCTAAAGTTTCTTTTGTTAAATCATCTTCGGTGGGTCCCAAACCGCCTGTAATAACAACTAGATCAGCATGTTCCGAAACCTCACTAAGAATTGTTTTAATATGTACCTTATTATCGGAAACGCTTGATATTTGTCTGATTTCAAATCCTGAATTATTTAATTCTTCAGCAATAAATACAGAATTTGTATCCGTAATTTGTCCGATTAAAATTTCATCACCTATTGTTATTATATCTGCTTTCATTTAAAAATATCTCAACATTCGTAACTTATATTTAAAGACAAAAATAAGAAATGTTCCGAGTTTGACGGTAATTGTGATAAATAATCTTTTAATAAGCAGAGTTAATAACGTTATCGGAATCCGTTTAATCGAATTTTATTTTAAGAATAAAAACTTAATTAAAAAAAATGAGCGTAAAACTGCCATGTTTACGCTCATTAATTACATGAAAAAGATTTTTTTTAATTTTGTTTTCTTCGTTTAATTTCTTGATTTATCAATACTAACTCCCTGCTTGTTTGCCCTTTAACTGAAGTATTTTCTTCAGCTCTTCGAAACAGGTACGGTAAAACATGTTTTACGGGTCCGTAGGGCAAATATTTTGAAACATTATATCCTGCTGCACCCAAATTAAAACTAAGATTATCACTCATACCGTATAATTGTGAAAACCAAAATCGGTTATCCGTTTTCTCAATATTATTTTCTTTCATCAAATCAACTAATAATAAAGTACTTTCTTCATTATGTGTTCCGTTAAAAATTGAAACAATATCACGATGCTCAAAAGAAAATCTCAATGCATCGTTATAAGCTTTATCGGTATCTTCTTTTGTATCATGTATCGGAGATTCATAACCCATTTCCGATGCTCTTTCACGTTCTTTCTCCATATAAGCTCCGCGAACAAATTTTGCTCCGAGAAAATAACCGCCTTCTTTTGCTTTCTTGTATGTTCTTTTCAAATTCTCCAATCTGTCTTTTCGATACATTTGCCAAGTATTAAAAACAATTGCTTTTTCTTTATTGAAAAGCAACATCATTTCATCAACTGTTTCATCGATAAAATTCTGATACCAGGAATCTTCCGCATCGATTAATATCGGAACATCAACATCATACGCTTTTTGGCATAATATTTTAACTCTTTTTTTGAAATTTTGTGCTTCAATTTTTTCTTCATCTGTCAATTCCTCATCCGTACTTGCTTTTGTAAGAATATGGGAAGTTGTAAAAGCCGTAGGTTTGAAAACGGCAAACGGTATATTCTCAAATTTCCCGGCATTTTCAATTGAATGCAAAGTTTCCGCTAATGCTTTTTCAATATCTTCAATTGATTCTTTTCCTTCTACCGAATAATCTAGAATAGATTTTACTCCGTATGTTCCCATAATTTTTACCCGCGGAGCACACTCATCAATTGTTTCACCTCCCACAAAAAGATTATAAATAGTCGGTTTAACAATCCAATTTATCGGAAAATGAATTGTTAAGGCAAATTGAGTTAAGATTTTTGCAACTCTTGTAATAAAAGGACTTGCCATAACTTTGTATAAAAACAAAGCTTTTTTCATATCTCGATTAGTTTTCGAGATAAATGCTGTTTTTGTATTCTTAAAATCTATCATTTTTTTTCTTTAAAAACGTTACAAAATTAAAATTTTGATTAAATATTAACACGAAATAAAAACTATTCTAAAACATCATTTACAATTTATTTATATTTTAGCGCATATTTAAAAAATTGAAAGACAAAATAAATGAATAAAGATTTCAATCAAAATGATATTACTCATACTGAAGATATAATTTCAGATTTAAAAGAATATTTAACAAAATATACTTTTGAACAAATTTATATTTTAACGGATAAAAACTGTAAAAATCTTTGTTTTCCTGTAATTAGTAAAGTATTTAACAGAAATGAAAAGATTTTCACAATTATCTCAGAAGAAAAATATAAAAATATCGAAACAGTTACAAAAATCTGGAACTTTCTAATTAAAAAACAGGCAGACAGAAATTCTTTATTAATTAATATAGGAGGCGGAATGGTTACAGATATTGGAGGATTTGCAGCTTCAACTTTTAAAAGAGGAATTTCTTTTATCAATATTCCCACAACTTTGTTAGCTCAAATTGATGCATCCGTCGGAGGAAAAACCGGAATAAATTTCCAAGGTTTAAAAAATCAAATAGGTACCATTACACTGCCCGAAAAAGTCTTTATCTCATCAATTTTTCTTAAAACATTAGATACCGAAGAATTTTTATCCGGCTTCGGAGAAATGTTAAAGCATGCTTTAATTTTTGACAAATCGCATTATTACGAATTAATAAATTTTATAAATACCGATTTTTCTGAAAAAAAATATCAAAAATTTAACACTCTGATTAAGAAATCCGTCAATATAAAATTACATTTCGTCAAAAATGACATAACAGAAACAGGTTTGCGAAAAACCTTAAATTTCGGACATACTTTCGGTCATGCAATTGAAAGTTATTTTTTAAAAAAGAGAAAAATAATGAGGCACGGAACAGCCGTTGTGTACGGAATTATTTGTGAGCTATGGCTTTCCGTAAAATATCATAATTTTAATAAAAATTACATTGAAGAAATTTCAAAAGATTTAATTAATATATACGGAAAAGTTAATATCCCTGAAAAGGATTTCTCAAATATTTATTTATTAATGAAGCATGATAAAAAAAACACGGGTAAAAACATTCAAACCGTCCTCCTAAAAGATATCGGATTAGCTGAATATCATAATATTATAAACAAAAATGACATTTTTGAAAGTCTTCGTAAATTAAATTTATTATCAAAAGAAATTAAATGATTTTTATTTTCGGTATCAATTTTGCTTATATCCTTTTATAAAAAAAATAATAATAATATTTCACTATTTAACGTTATTTTTTATATTTGTGCTTATATTAAAATAGGTAAATTGAAAAAATTAATCGGATTTTTAGTTGTATTTTTCTTCGTTTCGGAAATCGGAACAGCTCAGATAGCTCACTATTCTCAGTTCTACTCAACCCCTATGACTATTGCTCCGTCATTTGCCGGTTTAACTGAGGCAAGCAGATTGTCATTAAATTACAGAGATCAATGGCCTGCAATTCCGGGAACTTTCACAACCTATTCTGCAGGAGTTGATAATTATTTTAAACGGGCAAAAAGCGGTGTGGGCTTATTAATATACAGAGACGTAGCCGGTGTCGGAAAATTGGGATTAACCGAAGCCAGTTTATTGTATTCATATAAAATTAAAGTCGGACAAAAAAGAGGAAATATTAATTCCGAATGGTTTTTAAGACCCGGTATTCAATTCAAATATTCAAGACGGTCAATTGATTTTGAGAAATTAATATTCGGAGATCAACTTCTCGGGAATCAACCCGTTAGTGTTGAAGCACGTCCTTTAGCAAAAAAAGCATATATTGATTTTACCGCTTCACTATTGGCATATACCGATTTATATTGGGGTGGCTTTTCCGTGGATCATCTCTTAAAACCAAATCAATCTTTGTATGGTTATAATGACCGAATGAGTATGAAATGGTCTTTTTTCGGCGGTGCAAAAATATTACTCCGTGATCAAAAAAGCAGACGTGTGCG
The DNA here is from genome assembly GCA_024762915.1 of Bacteroidales bacterium. Taxonomy (GTDB): domain Bacteria; phylum Bacteroidota; class Bacteroidia; order Bacteroidales; family JAADGE01; genus JAADGE01. The sequence continues at coordinate 3,792 of JANTGL010000023.1, forward strand.
CTACGGAAGAGATATAGAAAACGTTACTTTTGCATTTAATTATCAATATTGGGATCATTTTGACCAACTGGATATCGGTGCTTACTGGACACATGATCCGCTTATTCTCGGTGCATGGTTTCGAGGTATTCCGATTATTGACAAAAAAGATAAAACCTTTAATAATATTGATGCAATCATTGTATTGGTAGGATTCAAACTTACGCCGGATTTAAAAATAGGATACAGTTACGATATGACTGTGATTCGAAATTTATTTAGTCATACCGGCGGAGCTCATGAAATTTCTTTAGTGTATGAGTTTAATAAAAACTTAGATCGCAGATTCGATAAACACACGATTATTCCGTGTCCGAGTTTTTAATTTGATGTTTTCTTGCTTTATAATCTGCAATTTTTTTTCCTGATAATTGTCCCAGAAAAAATGCGCCTACTAAGAAAGGATAGGTCCACCATTTAAATCCGAGATGAAATAAAAAACGAAGTCCTACAACAAAAGGAATGGGTAAATGAATTGATAAAATCCATTGCCAAGAAAACTTTTTTGTTTTTGAACGCCACATTCCGAAAGGAAGATTTAATACAAAAACTAATATACTTACAATAAATAAATTCATTTTTTAAAATAAGAATCCAAAAATAAAAAAATGTGACCGTTTAAGTCACATTTTCTGTTTTATATTTCAATTCAAATTATTTAATAGCAATTTGCTTCGGTTTATTGATAATTTCTTGCTTTTTTGCAATTGTAATTATTAATACTCCGTTTTCGGATTTTGCATCAATTTTTTCTTTGTCGGCAATTTCCGGTAAAGTAAAGGATCGAGAGAAATTAAAATAATTAAATTCTCTTTTTGTATATTTCCCTTTATCACTAATATCCGGCTCTTTAACATCGGCAGAAATTACCAATACATCGTTTTCTAAATTAATGCTGATTTCTTCTTTTTTTAAACCGGGTGTAGCAAATTCAATTTTGTATGCTGTTTCACTTTCAAAAACATTTACCGGCGGAACCGTTAAAACACGAGATTTTGCTAAAGGATTAATTTCTCCCGTAAAAAAATCGTCTAACCAATCCGGGAAAAACGGCGAATTTGGGTTTCTTCTTATTACTGTCATGATTTCTATAATTTTAAGTTAATAATTCATTTCATTAATTCACTTAAAACATATCAATTTATATACCGACACTAAAAAGTATTAAATTTAGCTAAAAATCATGTCAATTAGTCTGAATGCACACTTAAATGTATGCCAGTTTGACATTTTACGTATTATTTTCTTAAATAAATAATACTCGAACGGATCAAAATAATCAGTTCTAAAGGCAGAACGGCCTTATCAAACAAAGGGATAAAAAATAAGTCAGAAATCATTGTAAACAAAATCAGTACTGAATACAATAAAAAAAACTGCTTAAGATATTTTTTACTGTGACGTTTTAATAAAAAAGCAGCAATTATATAGAAAGGTGAAGCCCAAATAATATTTTGATTACTCACGACAGAAGAATGGTCGGTAAAAAACCACAAAAACAAAATATTAAGACCTATAAAACCGAATATAAAAAATATGGTTTTATCTAAAATTAAGAATTGTTTTACATATTTAATTTCAAAAATTGTAAGGGCTAATATAATTATCAAGAAAACCCAAAAAACTCGACGCGGTGTGTATGTTAAAGAATCACGTGTTATTTCTTCGACCGGCTGAAAAATTAAATTTTCTTGTTTGACAAATTGTTTTGTTCCCGAAGCTGTTTTAATCAAAGTTTTATCAAAAATTGCTTTTAAATAATCAGGTAAAAATGATGCATCTTTTACGGAAACAATTTCATCAACCGGACGACCGAGTGCTAAATTAATACCGAAGCGTTCCCAATCCTTTCCGTCTAAATACGGCATTAACATTTCACGGTATGACTTCTGTCCGTCGGAAAGTTTTTCGGGTAAAATTAAACTGTCTTTTAAAGCATCATTAATAATTTTTAATACACGTGTTGAGCAATTATCTTTTAAGAAATCGTATCGATAATACATATTCTCAGGCAAAGCATTTATTTTTAAAGCATGAAAAATATTCGCTTTTTGAGAACCGGATAAATTAAGCACTTGCTCTTTTATTGCTCTTTTCTCTTGCATATATGATAATACAAAATATCGATACGGAGAAACACTCAGCATATAATCCAGTTTCCCTCTCGTAAATTTCACATAAAAACCGGGCGTCTCAAAATTAAATGTTCCGTAATTATAAACATTGTCAATACTTAAAACAGGATCTTTAATACGAATTGCCGAATGTCCGAAAGTTGAATATAATTCATTTCCGGGAGCGCAAGTAATAATGCTGACTTCAGCGTAAGGGCTGAGAGCTTGTCCGAAATTAATTTCTGAAACTAAAAGGAATACACTGAAAAGTAACAATTGTTTTATATTTCTCATAATCAGATAAGTGTAAATAAAATACCGCCGATTGTCATATAGATAAGAAGTCCGAAGATATCATTTGATGTTGTAATAAACGGTCCGGTTGCAATTGCAGGATCAATTTTTAATTTATGAAGTGCCAAAGGAACAAATGTTCCGAAAAGTGACGCAAATATTATTACACTGAATAAGGCTACACTAACTGTTAAAGTTAAGGCGAATGAATCAGAGAAGAAAAAATTATATCCGAATAAAATTACGGCACATATAACTCCGTTAATAAAAGCAACCGAAAATTCTTTAAATATTTTTTTAAACGTACTTTCCATATTTATAGAACCGTTTGCTAAACCTTGAACAACAATGGAAGCAGATTGAACTCCGGCATTTCCGCCCATAGCAGCAATCAAAGGAAGGAAAAAGGCCAAAGCAGCATGAGTTGCTAACTGAATTTCGTATCCGGCAAGTACTTTAGAACCAATTATTTCACCAATTAAACCCACCAACAACCAAGGTAAACGAGCACGTGTTAATCGCCATATTTTATCCGAATGCTCAACATCTTCAGAAATACCTGACATCATTTGATAATCTTTTTCAGCTTCTTCGCGCATAACATCAACCAAATCATCGAAAGTAATACGCCCGAGAAGCCGCCCTAATTCATCCACTACAGGCAATGCTACAAGGTCATATTTATCGGATAAATTTGCAACATCTTCTGCCTTCATGTCTGCCCTGACATATATCACATCTTTATTATAAATATCCTTAATTTCAGAACCTTTTGAAGCCAACAATAATTTTGTTAAAGATACCGTCCCTCTCAGAATATAGTCATTATCAACGACATACACATAATAAATGTCATCAACTTCATCAACTTGTTTTCTGATTTCGGAAATTGCTTTTTCTACATCATCATTAATATGAACGGTAATAATTTCTTTCCCCATCAAACCGCCGGCAGTATCTTCGTCATAAGACATTAAATCTACAATATCCCCGGCTTGTTCGATATCTTTTATTTTTTGAATAACTTCACCTTGTCTTTCATCAGGCAAATCAGCAATTACATCGGCAGCATCATCGGAATCCATGTGATCGATAAATTTAGATGCAATCACCTCATCCGGAAGCACTTTCAAAAATCGACTTCTGTCATTATCATCCAATTCCGCAATGACATCAGCTGCCTTTTCTCGATCTTCTATTAATAAAAACAAGTATTTCGCCTGATCAAGATTTAAACTGTCATAGATTTCTGCAATATCTACAGCTCTCATCTCCGCCATCACTTCGGCAGCTTTCTTTTCGTCCTTTTTTTCAATAACTTCAATTAAATTATCTAAAAAGTCGCGTGTTAATTCAAAATGCATAGCAAATAATTTTTAGAATTTATAAAGTTAAAAAATTAATGCAGATAACAAGTTTATTTAAACTGTTCATTAAATCTTTTATCGTCTCAACAAAACCATCGTTGCACCGTATCCGTATTCTTTAAACGATGCATCTTGAAATTGAAATTGTTTATATTTATGTTGCAATTCATTACGGATTTTCAGTTTCAAGCTTCCGGTTCCTACACCGTGAATAAAAACAATACGTTTATACCCTTCTTTAATAGCCGATGCCATTTCCTTATGAAAAACATCCAACTGATATTGTAATTTTCCGAAATCAGACATTCCGGTTTCATCATCGATTAATTCATGAATATGTAAATCAACTTCTTTTATCAGTTTTGGTTCTTTCTTTTTAAATTCTTTCGGTTTATTCAGACTATTATTTTGATCTTCTTTTTGATTAATAATATTTTTTAAGTCTTTATTTTTCAGGTTTTCAGCAACTTGTTGCATCAAATTACTTTCGTATACCGGTAAAATCAATGCTAATTCATCAAAAAAATCATTTTCTTTATAAGTCCCTTGTTTAAAGAACTTCACAGTTCTGAAATTAAATTCTTTATGAATCGGTTTTTGAATATCAAATTCTTTTTTATCAAAGAAAATCACTTGTAAAATAATTTCGTTATTATCAGGAAGCATATTGATTTCCAAAGAGTGAATTTTCTCTTTTATATTGGGTTCAATAGTTCCCGTTATTCCTTTATATTTTTTTGTACCTTTAAAAGCATAATTATAATAAAGGAAATAGTTACTGTCATTAATTAAATAAACTTCTGAATCAGAATCGATTAATTTATTTTGATTTTCAGGAACAAAAGCCAGATAAACATTTACTTCCTTTGTATCTGTATAGATTGGTTCTTCTTCGAAAATATTTTTTTCAGGTTCTGTTTTTTTCTCTTCGATAACGGATTGATAAGAATCTTGTGAATAATCCGGCATTAATTCATCAATTAATACGGGAATTTCAAAACCCGTATCATTCAAAACCTTTACGGTCTGATTATCAATTATATCAGTTACAGTTCCGCCACCTATTTCATTTAAAAACTTTACCTTGTCTCCTTTTTTAATCTTCATGTCTTTCTTTTTTATATTTTTCACAAAATTAATTTTTTTAAATTCATAAGCATAAAAAAAAGCAGTCCGTATAAGAACTGCTCTTTTTATAATATAAATATTCCCTTAATTAACAATCAGTTTGGATACTATATTGTAATTAATATGAACAAAATAGACACTTTTTGAACAGGCTTGTCTTCTTTATCCGGATATTCCGTAAAAATGTATGATCTGTTTTCAACAATCGGATGCTCTGAAAAATTATCACGCAAAAGTTTATAATAATCCGATAAGAGATACATATCCTATTATGATTGCAGCAAAAATGTATCTTTTTTATATTAAATAATAAATAATTTTAATCGGAAGTTCTATCTTTGCCGAAATTTTAGTGAATGGATATAAAAGAAATACTAATTGAGGATTTTTATTACGATTTATCAAATGAAAAAATTGCTAAATATCCGCTTAAGAATAGAGAAGAATCTAAATTATTAATTTATAAAAGCGGAGATATAAGTCATAAACATTTTTACGACATCCCTGAGATATTATCAAAAGATGATTTAGTTATTTTCAACTCAACAAAAGTTATTCAAGCACGATTAATATTTCATAAGAAAACAGGTGCAAAAATTGAAATATTTTGCCTTGAACCCTATGAACCTGCTGATTATGAGCAGATTTTCCAAACAAATAAAAAATGTAAATGGAAATGCAATGTCGGGAATTCAAAAAAATGGAAATCCGGAAAATTAAGCTGTGACTACCATTTTAAAGGTAAAGCTTTAACACTTTATGCTGAACGAATTACAACCGATAATAATTCTCAAATTATTGAATTCACTTGGGAGAATTCGAATTTTAGTTTTGCAGAGATATTGGAAACCGGAGGAGAAACTCCGATACCGCCTTATCTGAACAGAAATTCAGAAGAAAGTGATAAATTTCGATACCAAACGGTATATTCAAAGCAAAAAGGTTCTGTTGCAGCACCGACAGCCGGTTTACATTTTACGGAAAATTTAATCAAAGAACTTCATAATAAAGGGATTAATACTTCCGAATTAATATTGCATGTCGGTGCAGGGACTTTCAAACCGGTAAAAACTAAAACAATTGATGAACATAAAATGCATACCGAACATTTTATTGTTACCGAAAATTTGATTACTGAATTAATATCGAATCTAAATCATATTGTTTCCGTAGGCACAACAAGTGTCAGGACTTTAGAAAGCTTATATTGGCTCGGAGTTAAATTAGAAAATAACACAAATTTAAACAACTTTCATATTTATCAATGGGAAGTCTATAAATTACCCGCAAAAATAAGTGCTGAAAAGGCATTGAATAACATACTTAAGTATCTGAAAATTAATCATAAAAAATACATAGAAGCTACAACTCAAATAATAATTGTTCCCGGTTACCAATTTAAAGTTATTAATAAATTAATAACTAACTTTCACCAACCGAAAAGTACATTATTATTATTAATAGCAGCTTTTATCGGAAATAATTGGGGAAAAATGTATCATTATGCAATAAATAATGATTTTCGTTTTTTAAGTTACGGCGACAGTTCAATATTAATTCCTTAATTTCTGTTTTTTTAATTATTTTTACAAAAATCTAAAATTAATTAATTGTATTTTGAATAAACTAATTACAAAATTATTAGGCAATTCCTCAGAATTTCCTCTTAATCACAGAATCAGCAATGCTGCATTAATACTAGGTGCATTACTGGGGATTCAAGCATCATTGTCTAATTATTTATTGAACCTCCCGTTAATAACTGTTTATACGACTTTAGGAATGACTGTTCTTTTGAGTTTCCTTTATTATTTTTCAAGAATTAAACAAAAATTTAAATTCACGGTTTATACTGCTATTTTGATAAACATGGTAATTTACACACCCATAATGTGGGTGTCAAACGGAGGATCTTCAGGCGGTTTTCAATATTATTTGTTTGTTTATGCAACATTTATTATTGCTGTTATAAATAATAAAAAGGTAATCATAGCTTTAATTTCATTAACTGTGATAATTTTCTTATCACTCCTTTTTTATGAATATTCTTATCCCGAAAAGATTTTAGCTTACCCGTCAAGGGAAGATAAATATGGTGATTTAACAGTAGGATTTCTTTTTGTTTTATTTGGTGTTATTTATATGTTTTATTTTTATACAATACAATATAACAAAACCAATTTAGAATTATCTTTAAAAAACAGCGAATTGGAAAAACAAAACATAAAACTATATAAACATCAGAGTAAAATTGAATCACAAAGGAAAATCCTTGAAAACCAAAATTTACATATTAAAGACAGTATCAGTTACGCTCAAAAAATTCAAAAAGCGGTATTCCCTTCTTTAGAAATCTTAAAACGAAATACGAAAGATTCATTTTTATTATATCTTCCTAAAGAAAAAATCGGCGGTGATTTTTATTATTTTACAAAAATCAAAGATTCTTTCATTGCAGTTATTGCAGACAGTACAGGTCATGGTGTACCGGGCGGTTTTATGTCAATGTTAGGAATTACAATTTTAGAAGAAATTATTAAACGAAAAAATATCTTAAATGCTGCTGAAATATTAAATATGTTTCGAGAAGAAATTATCGAATCTTTAGACCAAAAGAATATTCGTTCTACAACCAATGACGGTTTTGATACTGCAATTTGTATTTTTAATACGAATACAAAACAATTAAATTATGCAGGTGCAAATTTACCGTTAATTTTAATGAGAAAGAATGACATCATTTCTTTCTCTCCTGATGAAATGCCGATAGGGACATACATTACTATGAAACCATTTAAAAACAATTTCATTGATATATTAGAAAATGATGTAATTTATTTATTTACAGATGGTATAACAGATCAATTCGGTGGAATAAAAAATCAAAAATTCTCGTTTCACAGACTAAAAAATGTCCTTACAAAAAATTATGAGGAAGCTCTTTTTATTCAAAAAGAACAACTCAAAAAAACGATAAGGAATTGGAAAGGCAGTCAAAAAAGAACGGATGATGCTTTAATAGCAGGCATTAAATTTATTTAAAATAATGCTGAAAGTTTCAACACAATATACCGATTACTATAAATTCAAGAATTTGTCAGGTTTCAAAAAACTAAAGCATTTTGTATCTTCCCGCATAAATAAAACGGAAACTCAAACCTTGACGAATTTCAATATCAGTTTAGAATCCTATATGAAGCCTGACGAAATTCTTGCAAACAGGAAAACACTTTCAAAATCATTAGATATTCCCTTAGAGAATTTTGTAATACAAAATCAAGTACATGGAGATACAGTCTCAGTTATTAATGAAACTTACAAAGGAAAAGGTGTTTACATGCATCAAAATGCCCTACAAAATAGTGATTCGATGATAACAGATAAAAAAGGCATATGTTTATTCCTGCTTGCCGGTGATTGTATGCCGATTTTAATCTATGACAGGAAAAAAGAAATAATAGGTGCTGCTCATTCGGGATGGAAAGGGACGGTTTTAAAAATCGCACAAAAAACGGTTGCTAAAATGATTGAAAATTACAATTCTTCTCCTGAAGATATTTTTGTCGGAATAGGTCCTTCAATTAGTGTGAAAAATTATGAAGTTGGTGACAATGTTGTTAAAGCAGTAAAAGAAACATTCGGAACTACTCAAAATTACTTGGAATTCAATAATGTTACCGGCAAATATCATTTTAACCTATGGTATTCTGCAAAATACCAACTGACAGAAATCGGAATTCCTGAAAACAATATTGAATTCCCCGGTTTTTGCACCTTTGAAAATAATGATTTATTCTTTTCGGCAAGACAAAAAGATACCGGCAGATTCGGTGCCGGTATTATGTTGATTTAATTTATTTAATTATTAGTTTGGAAATTAAAGTTTTATTACTAAAATTAAATCTGATAAAATAAATTCCTTTGTTTAAATGTTTTAATTCTAAAGTCTCTTTTCCTGATGTATTTATATTTTCATTATATAAAACTTTTCCTGTCATATCTGACACTGAGATATTCTCAATTTTATACGATTTATTAAAATCAACGTAAAAAGTTCCGTTTGAGGGATTCGGATAAATTAAAATTTCATCATTATCATTTATAAATTTAACAGATGTAATATCTGTAGTAAAGCTTTTTTCTTTTCCGTAACTAACTCCATTTGTGTTAATTGCGTATGCTTTATAATAATACTTTGTGCCAAATGATAAACCTGAAACATCTACGAAAAAACTGCCTGTTTCTGTCAACGGATTTGTTTGTGCCACAATAACGTCATCATCATTCATATCCGGATTTGTATTTTGACTTAAAACAATTCCGCTCTCAATAACCGTACTGTTAAAATCATCAACTATTGTTCCGAATATTGTAGCTGTTTTATTAGTTAGATTATTAACACTGTCCGTAATTACATAAGGAGCATAGTTTCCTGACAATTCCAATGGCACTTCCCACATACCTCGGCCGTATGTTGATGCTCTTAATTTGCTGTTTTCAGGTACCGCTCTGTCATAAAAAATATCTAACTCCGTTACATCAACCTTAGGCAAGACGGATCCGAATAATGTCCAATCTTCATTACCGTTTTTAATATAAATTCCAAAATCAGTACCGGCATATAATTGAATTATTGAAGTTTCCAAATCATTTTGAATAATAGTATTAACAGGAATATTCGGAATTCCTTGAGAAATATCAACCCAATTATCACCTCCGTCTGTTGTCATGTATACACAATCAGAATTATAAGCACTTAATGCTACCCAAACAGTATTATCATCATCATTTTTAATTACAATATCTTTAATGCTGCTGTTTGAAAGAGGGAGATTATTAGTAACTTCTGTCCATTGGTAACCATTATTTGTTGTTTTATAAATTGAAGAATATTTTGCAACGTATAGAACTTCAGGATTTAAATTTGAAACTGCAATTGAATGAAGTGAAGATCCGAAATTTCCGACATTTTGAAAACTTTGACCTTGATTATCAGTCTTCCATAAAGTGCTGTATCCTATAAACAAAGTGTTACTGTTGTTTGGATCAAAGACATAAGGAGAAACCCATGAGCCGGCAGGTCCTCCGGATATATTATCGGCAATATTAATTGAAACACCCCATAAATTTGTTGTCCTGTAGATGTCTCCGTATGGTCCGCTTCCGTATTGAATATTATCATCATTAAAATCTACTAAACATTTCATTCCGTCACCTCCGTGAGCATCAATCCAAGTTCCGTCTTCAAACATTTTTGTTCCGTTATCTTGTAGGCCTGATAAACTGATGCCGGAATTTATTTGGGAAACGCTTAAACCATACATCTGACTAATTATCAAGCCATCAGATAAATCCGTCCAGCTATTTCCGTCAGAAGTCTCATAAACTCCGCCGTCATTACATTCATAGAAATCAGAACTGCCGGGACGAAATGTAAAATAATGTTTATCCGCATGAACTGCTTGTACACCGCCGCCGCCGTACCAATGATTACTTATATTCCAAGATAAACCTCCGTCCACCGATTTCCATGTATTAACACCACCGCAATATAAGACATCAGCATTTGTCGGATCAACCGCAAATGATAAATCATACCATCCTTGTCCGTTATTTGTTCCCGTTCCGTCTTCAGACCAATTCAAAATCGGTTTGTCATTATAGATTAAACTAAAATTATCACCGCTGTCCGTTGATTTATAAATTCCGTTCAATCCGTTTGAAGCATTAGAAGCTAATGCATATACTACATCAGGAGCATCAGAACTGACAGTTAGTTCAATTCTTCTTGCTGAAGAAACAGAAACTGAATTCCATGTTGAACCGCCGTCTGTTGTTTTATATATAAAACCACCGTTACGGGAAGACCCGTAAATAATTTGAGAATTTGTAGGATGAAATTCAATATCAATAAATTCGGAAGCATTAATCAGACTCCAATTTTGTCCTGCATCAATTGTTTTATATAAACCTGCTGTTGTTGCTGCATATAATATATTATTATCCGTCGGATCAACCAACATATTATTAACAACCTCACCGTCTCCCGGATTAAAAGTCAAACCTGTCGTGTTCCAATGTAACCCGGCATCAACTGATTTTAATACACCGACACCGTAATTATCAAATGCATCTCTGTCTCCGGTTCCGATGTAAATGGTATTAGAAGTTGCATAATCTGAAGGAACAATTACAGCACTTACACCTAAAACTTCATTACTGTCTGTTAAAGCAATCCAAGAGTCTCCGCCTGTTTCAGTTAACCATAATCCTCCTGCCGGTGCACCTACCCAGAATGTATTTGCATCTGTCGGATGAAATGCAATCGTGTTAAGTCTGCCTAACCCGTTATAACCTCCAACAGTAATATTAGGACCTAATTGAGTCCAAGCTTGCAAATAATCTTTTTGTCCGTTTTTTTGAATTTGAAAATCTGCAAATGCTTTATGCCTTAATTCATAAGGGAATTTCCCTGTTTTTTTATCGACTCTGGTTTCCCAATAATTCTCCCATCTTCTGAATTGATTCCAACCGTATGCTTTTTCTGTAATTCCGGATTCATTATCATATTTTCCTTTTTTAACATTTTTATTCTCCCAATAAGTATTAAATGCTTTTTGATATTCAAAAAATGTTAAATCTTTTTTTTGTTTCTCAGGAAGTAATCTTTTCCATTCTTGAGCACTTCCGGAAATTAAAATCAATACGCCTACAAAAACAAGTATAATTTTCTTCATTTTACTTAAATTTAAATAATTAGTATATTTAAGTTAATTGATTAAATATTCAACAATGGTTGCATATTCAAACAAAAAAACATAAATTATATTAAATACAATGTGATTTCGGTCACAATTATGTTACTCTACAATCATTTTTCCTATAATATTCTTTTGTTCTGAAACTGTGAAAACCATTGTATCAGAGCTTAAGCCGGATGATTTTCTTAGAATAGTGAGATCCTGATTATTAACTTTCAGATGAATAAGAGAATCATTTTCAGATAATTGAAAAATTATTGTATCAAAAAAAACACAGTCAAGAAAAATAGAGTTTTCAGTAATAGTTGCTTTAAAATTTAATATTATATTTCTGTGTTATTCTTTGATAAACTTAGTTACTTCCGTGCCTTTATCCCCTTCTGCTTTTAAGATATACAGCCCGGCCGGCAAATCTTCTACATTTATTGTGTACTTTTTACTTTGATTTTCGGTCTTTATACTTTTCACCTGTTTTCCTGTAATATTTGTAATTAAAATATTCGTAATCCGTAATTGATTATATATAATTATTAATTGGTTGTGCGCGGGGTTGGGAAAAACATTTATTGTATTCTCAAAATTATTTTCTTGAATACCCGTAGTGTTATCAAGTTTCACAATAAACATATCATAATTGCCTGCATTGGTTAAAGTAGTTGTTCCGAAGGTGATGGAGGAACTATAAAAATCACCCGTCACAAGTATATTTCCGTCAGCGTCTTTGGAAATGCTGTTACCCTGATCAGAATCTGTTCCGCCTGCACTTTTTGCCCAAAGGACATTTCCGTCGACATCATATTTCACAATAAACATATCATAATTGCCTGAATTGGTTAAAGTAGTTGTTCCGAAAGTGATGGAGGAACTATAAAACCGACCCGTTACAAGTATATTTCCGTCGGCATCTGCGGCAACATTGTAGCCTTGATCCCAATGAGTTCCTCCTGCGCTTTTTGCCCAAAGAACATTTCCCCCGACATCATATTTCACAATAAACATATCAAAATTGCCTTCATT
>JANTGL010000024.1 GCA_024762915.1 Bacteroidales bacterium
TATATCCGAACCCGTGATTTATTTTTACAACATTGCCGTATCCGCCGTGTGTGTTATTTGCTCTGAAAACAATACCGTCTCCCGAAGCATGTATCTCAGTTCCTCTCGGTGCTGTTAAATCAACCCCGTCATGCATTCTCCAAATTTTTAATATCGGATGAAACCGTAATCCGAAAGAAGATCCGAAACGAGTTAAATCATCTAAGGCAATCGGTTGGATTGCCGGTATGCATGAAGCTAACTTTTCAGTATTTTTTACGTAATCAAATATTTCATCGTATGATTCTGATTGAACCAACATCACTTTTGACAGAATATCCGTTTTTTGGATTGTACTGTTTAAAATATCTGAATTTTCAATATTAGGATATACTTTAGGTCTGGTACTGCCGCCGAACCCGGCTTTTCTTTTGGTGGCAGGTATTGTTTCTGCCTGAAATATCATTCTGTAAACATCATCGTCTCGATGTTGAAGTTCAGCCAGAGTTTTTACCGTATAGTTTAGTTCCTTATTCAGAAGTTCATATTTTAATTGCAATTCATTATTGTTTTCATCAGCCAAAAAGTCATCAGGACTTTTTACATTTGAAGAAAAAAGATAAAAAATAATAATGCCCAAAGAAACAGAGATTAAAAAATTCGGTAAGAATGATTTTAAAAATATTTTTGTAAATCTTGACTTTTCTACTTCATAAGTTAAAGTCTCGGGATTAAATCGATATTTGCTCGCTCTCATGACAATATTTTAAAAATTAATGTCATAGTAAATTTGATGATAATAATTAGGTTGTTGAGATTCAATTTGCAAAACTAAATATAAATTCTTTAAAATCATAATGTTTCCGCAATATTTTCATGCTTTTATTTTAAAAAAACAATATTCGCAGCTGCAAGTTAAAAATCTTTTATTCATCTTAATTTTCTTATCTTTGCAAATTATATACCAAAGTATGGCAAATATTGCAGCAATAGTAGGAAGACCGAATGTAGGGAAATCAACACTTTTTAATCGTTTAACACAACAACGGAAAGCCATTATTCACGAATCCAGCGGTGTTACAAGAGATCGACATTACGGACAATCAGAATGGAACGGAACTCAATTTTCGGTTATTGACACAGGCGGTTATATACAGGGGTCGGATGATATTTTTGAAGAAGAAATTAGAAAACAAGTAATAATTGCTGTAGATGAAGCAGATGTAATTTTATTTGTTGTAGATGTTACAACGGGGATTACCGATTTGGATGAAACCATTGCCAAATTGTTGAGAAAAAATACAAAACCTGTTTTTTTGGTCGTGAATAAAGTTGATAACAGTACATTACAATATGAATCTCATGTTTTTTATAAACTAGGATTTAAAGAGCTTTATAATATTTCTTCAATAAACGGATCGGGTACCGGTGATTTATTGGATGAAGTAATCAAAGCTTTTCCCGCTCCGGAAATATTTGAAGATGAAGAAGAATTGCCGAAATTTGCCGTTGTCGGGCGACCTAATGCCGGAAAATCATCTTTAATTAATGCATTTCTGGGTTCCGAAAGAAATATTGTTACCGATATATCCGGAACAACAAGAGATTCGGTAAATACACACTTTAATAAATTCGGGAATGATTTTATTTTAGTTGATACGGCAGGTATTCGAAAAAAAAATAAAGTTTTCGAAGATATTGAATATTATTCGGTTATGCGAGCCGTAAAAGCCATTGAACATTCGGATGTTTGTATGCTTATGATTGATGCTGAAAGAGGTGTGGAAGCTCAGGATTTGAATATTTTTAACTTGATAATAAAAAACAGTAAAGGGGTTGTAGTTCTTATTAATAAATGGGATTTATACAAAAAAGAAACAAATACTTTAAAAAAATATGAAGCGGAAGTCAGAGAAAAATTAGCTCCTTTCAATGATGTTCCGATTTTGTTTGTATCTGCATTAACAAAACAGCGTATTTACAAAGCTGTTGAAACGGCACTGGAAGTATATGAGAACCGTAAAAGAAAAATATCAACGGCAGAGTTGAATCGTGTGATGCTTGAAGAAATTGAAAATAATCCTCCGCCGACAAATAAAGGAAAATATATTAAAATAAAATACGTTACTCAAATACCGACATATTCACCGACATTTGTATTTTTTTGTAATATGCCGAATTATGTAAAGGAATCATATAAACGTTTTTTAGAAAATCGTATACGTGAACATTATAATTTTACGGGTGTTCCGTTAAAATTGTTTTTCAGGAATAAAAAGAAAGAAAAAAGATAATGAAGAATACCGGTTTATATATTTTTTTATTGTTTTTTTTAATAAGCGTATTAACGGCATGTCCCGAACCGAATAAATATCCTGACGAACCTGAAATTCAGTTTGAACAGGTTCAATTAAAAGATTCTTTTGATTTACTCGGAAACAAGAATAAGCTATATAAGTTAAAGTTCGGCATCATTGACGGAGACGGTGATATCGGCCTGAAAGAAAGTGATACAACAGGGATTTACGACCCTGACAGCTTGTATTCTAATAACTTGTTTACAGAGCTTTATGAAATAGTAAACGGTGACTCGATAAAAGTTGATTCAAGTAAACAAAGAAATTTCAGAGTTCCTTATGTGGAACCTCAAGGACAAAATAAAACACTTATTGCCGATATTGTTATTGATATTATTTTTTCATTTGACGGAGACGGAAATTTACCTTATGATTCAATTTATTTTAATTTTTATATTGTTGACAGGAAATTAAATAAAAGTAATATCCAATCTACTCACGTATTAAATCTGGATTCAACGGGATTTTTCCCTGTAATACTTCCAAAATAATTTTTTTAAGTTAATTTCGTTTTCTCCTGACAATTTCATATATTTGAATGCTCAAATAAATATTAATCTAAAATTGTAATTATGAGTACTTATTTTTCTAAAATAAAAGGTTATCTGAATGATTTAGGCTATTCAATTAACGACGAAAATGAAAGCGAAGGATATTTTGTGATTGACCATGAAGATGAAGGCATTAAGAATATGGTTATTGTTGTTGATGATCCCATATTAATTATGGAGCAACTTCTGTTTACGGTTAAAAAAGACGATATAGAAATGTATAAAGCATTATTGAAAAAAAATCACGACATTCTTCACGGTGCATTTGTTTTAAGTGACGACGGTAAAAAAATCTTATTCAGAGATACTTTGCAAGTTGAAAATTTAGATTTGAATGAGCTTGCAGGTTCTTTAAATTCTTTATCATTATTATTGGGAGAATATTCAAACGAGATTATTAAGTTTTCTGCTTAATCATTTAATTTAAAATAAAATTATGCCGAACGATGATGTAATTTACTGAATTGTCCGGCATTTTTTACTTAAAATCAAACATTATGGGAATCATCAGAAAAGTATACGATAAGGGTGAAGAAGTTGTTAATGAAATTAAGAAAAAAACACAAAATCCGTTGCGCGAATTTGAAAAAGAATTAAATAACTTAAAAGCTTATCTCAAAGAAGCCGAGAATTTAACGGCACATTTTAATGCTCTGAAAATCAGAGCAGAAAAAGACATTCCGGATTATAAGAAACGGGTTGCGAAATATACAAAAAAAGCGAAAGAAGCTCTTGCGGATGCAAAAAAAGAATTAATTTCCGAAAAAGCTGCCGAAACAATTGCTCTCAATGCTTTAAAATTTAAAAAATCGTATAAAAACAGGATTGAAAGTTTAAAAAATAATATTCCGAAATATGATGAAGAAATTATTTTATTAAAAGAAAAAATTTCGGATTTAAGATTAAAAATAGAACATTACGAAGCGGAATATAATTTCTTAAAAAAACATGCAAAACCTTCCGGTAAAGAGAAAATAAGCGATTTTTTTTACGGTGATGAAGGTCTTGTAAAAAGGTTGGATAAATTGAAAAACAATCTTCTGAAACAAAACGAAAAAGATGATTATTTAAAATCACATTCGGATGATTTATACGACGGGCTTGATGACCTTGATGTTACGGAAGAATACGAGAATTTAAAATCCGAACTTAAAAAATAAATGTCACTCCGAATCTGCTGCTGAAATACGTGTACGGTAACCCCGGAACATACGCATTATTTTCGTTAAAGTTTCCGTTTGCAACATCAATTGCCAAATACAGTTTTGTTGTTTTTCCGTAATTATTTATATTTACGCCTGCTTGAAATCTTGCTCCTACAGTATTTGTATTCAAAAAACTGAAATGTTGATATTGAGGACCGAAACCGATAAATGCCGAATGATTTCCGGTTCGGTCTAGTTTTACATGATAATTCAGTAATACTGAAAAACTGAAACGATTTACACCTGTTGTTTTCGGTACTTTAATGGTGTCTCCCGAAGCAGTGACAGAATCAGCTTCATATTTTGTATAGTTTAAACCGTCTTCAAAAACACCTTGTAATTCAAAATTTTTGTTAATTCTGTAAAATAAATCAGCATGTAATGAAATCGGTGTTAAAGTAATTTTGCTCGTATCACCGTAACCGGGAGAAATTTCATTAATTACCGTAAATCGGGATGTTCCGAAGGATAATCCTGCACCATAACGAAAAGTTTTGTATTTTGCGGGAACCAGTTTTACATTAATTGCAATAAAATCTTTAATCTTTACTGTTTTTGTTGCCATTTCGGAAAAAGAAAACACCAAACTTGTAACTTCTTCGGGTAATTCTATTTTATAATTTCCGTATTCATCGCTTAAAGTAAAAATCATCGGAGCATCTTTTGCCTCTACTTTAACACCTGATAAAACACCTCCGCCGGCTTTTGTAACTCTTCCGCTAACAGTTTTCTGAGCTGATAAATGAAAACTAAAAAATATTGCAAATAATAATGTGTATTTCATTTTAAAAAGTTTATGCAAAATTAAGGAATAATTCTTGATTAATATTATTGAACCATAAAAAAGATTAATTTTGAATTATCATTTGTAAAATCTATGAAAAACAAAATAAAACGATATAGGTTATTTTTGAAAAACGAATTATGGTCTGTTGATATAACAAAGAAGCCAAAACTGATGCGTATTTTAATTAATTTTTTACGTATGGTATCTTTGGGAATGCAGGGTTTCAGAAAAGATAAATTAAGCGTAAGTGCCTCGGCTTTAACGTATTTCACGCTTTTATCAATTGTTCCCGTAATGGCATTGGGTTTCGGAATTGCAAAAGGCTTCGGAATGGATAAAATGTTGGAAGAAGAGATCACGGCCAATCTGAAAGGGCAAGAACAGGTCTTAAATTATATTTTGAATTTTACACATACTATGTTGGATACCGCAAAAGGAGGAATCATTGCCGGCTTAGGTTTTATTTTATTAATTTGGTCAGTGATTAAACTTCTATCAAATATCGAAAGTATTTTTAATCGCGTTTGGGACATTAAAAAATCCCGCACAGTGGTTCGTAAATTTACGGATTATTTGAGTATGATGCTACTAGGTCCGGTGTTTATGATTTTGGCGAGCAGTACAACCGTATTTATTTCCACGCAATTATCAGATTTTTCTCAAAGCACGATGTTTCATTTTGCATCACCGCTTTTTTTAAAATTTGCTAAAATTATTCCTTTTATCATTGTCTGGATTGTTTTTACGATTTTGTATTTGATAATGCCGAATACAAAAGTAAAATTTCGTTCGGCACTTATTGCGGGAATTACTGCAGGAACAATTTTTCAAATTTTTCAAGGACTATATATTTATTTTCAGTCGGGAGCTACTCGAATTAATGCGATTTACGGAAGTTTTGCCGCTTTGCCCTTATTCTTAATCTGGCTGCAAACGGCATGGTTTGTCGTTTTACTCGGTGCAGAAATTTCATTTGCCGTTCAAAATGTTAAATTAAAAGGATCCGGATTATTATTGCAGAAATTAAGTATCAATTATCAAAAAAAAGTGGCTTTATATCTGCTTGTTTATATCATTGATTTTTTCAAGAAAGGAAGTAAAGCCCCGAATATTCAAGAACTTTCATCAGTAACTCGACTTCCTGTTGATACAACTTTATTTATTTTGGAAAATATGGAAAAAGCCGGAATTATAAATCGGATATACTCAAAAGAAAAAAATACGTTTCAGCCGGCAACAAGTCTTGAAAACCTCACAATTTCAAAAGTTCTGAATGATTATGATAATTTCGGTGAAGATTATTCAAAATTCATTAAAACGGATGTTTATTCAGAGATAGAAAATTATCTTCGGAATTTAAATGAATATCAGCTGAAATCCGAAGAAAATATTTTGGTAAAGGATGTTTCATTTGTTTAATAATTGATACTATTCTGACATCATACACTTTACTTATTTTTTTAGTTCGGAATCATATTAATATAGATTTATACAGATGGTTTTTATTGTATAATTAATTTTTGTTATTTGAATTTTCCAAAGCATCTTGTATTGCATAATATGCGGGTTTCGGATTATAATCGGTATCAAAAAGAGAAGGATACCATTCTCTGTGCCAACCGTGACCATCATCAATATGCCAAGTATTCCAACCGACTTTTCCGGATGAACGCTTTTCTAATAAAACTTTAAGAATAGCTTTGTATGTTGCTGCTTGTTCTTCAAGATATGTTTGTGAACATCCGTCTTTTAACCATACACTTGCTTCTGTAATATGAAATTCAAGATTATTATTATGTGCTGAATCAATTAATGTCCTTAATTTGTTTAAATTTTCCGCAGTTGCCCAGCCATTATCAATATGTGCCTGCCAACCTATGCCATCTACTCTTAATCCGTTTGTTCTTAAATACTCTATTGTTTCAAAGATTAAATTCCATGAAGAAGCATAAATTTCTTGTTCTTGTTGATTATAAATGAATTTAATATCCGATGCATATTGTTGAGCAATTTCAAATGCCGCTTTTATATAGAGCGGTGTTGCATTTATATCGTTATCTAATCCTATTTTGTACCAAGGGCATTCCCAGTCTGTTCCCGGTTTGTCGGTATGCCAAGCACCGGCAATAACTGTTTCATTAACCACATCCATATATTCTATACCGGAAGTATTATTATATCGTACACAAACTGCTTGAAGAAATTCGTGTAAATTAGTTTCAAGCTCTTCTGCTGTTCTGTTATCGTCTCTCGCCCAATCAGAACATTGCGGGCTGATTGGACAATGCATTCTTAAAATTTGATTATTATCGGCAATATGCTGAATCCACGCATCTGAATGTG
Source organism: Bacteroidales bacterium (assembly GCA_024762915.1). GTDB lineage: Bacteria > Bacteroidota > Bacteroidia > Bacteroidales > JAADGE01 > JAADGE01. The sequence goes on from JANTGL010000024.1 coordinate 7,223, forward strand.
TCCAATTCCATGTTGACGGGTCAGGATGAATTGTTGTTTGTTTAAAATCATTTTCCGGAGTAACATAACTAAATTCACGATCCAAAATTAGACCGGTATTAGTACCAAACTCTCGTGAAGCTGTTGTACCACCGATAATTATACTGCCCTCAGAGTACTTATCAACAACAATTGCTCGTAATCTGCGACCTGACAAAGAAAAAGGTTCGGTTGTTGTTTTATGACAATTCGTTAATGCTATTACTAACAATACACAAAATAATAATATGTTTTTCATTGTATTTTTTTTTAGTACCGCATTATTTTTATTATATGTCATTTATTATTTCTGCACTTCATAGGTTTTAGTGTTTTCTACCTGTAAAACCATCTTTTAAGATACTTTCCCAATAACTATTTTTATAAAAAATCTTTGTTTGATATAAATTTTTCTGTTCTGTTGTTATGTCGGTATATTCAATTTCCCCTCTAAAGAGCATACCGGATAGGTTTAGCATTTCCTGAAGGACATCTTGATTGTTTATAAACAAAAGATATTTATCTACTTGAGCATTTTTGTAACCATAGTACATATAACTAATATTTTTTTCGTTAAAAGTATTGACCTCGTCTTCAATAAATCTCGCACCATTGTCTCCATGTAAACTCTCTGAAAGAAATCCGAATTCACTTACCATAAGTGGTTTGCCTTTAATATCATTATGATTCAAGATATTAGAAAAATAGTCTTCTATCCATTGGCGATTATATGTTATGCCATCGTGTTCTCCCGGATATTGTCCCCCATATTTAGTGAACCACCATGGTTGGTAAAAATGGTAATTTACTGCTAAATTATCATCAAGATTTGTCCATTGTTTGTCATAAACACGATATTGGAGTACATCTGTTTCAGGAAAGACTATATGCTTTTGATCGTATGTTCTAATTTCGCCGATTATGTCCGCATAAAAATCGCAGAGTATTTCTTGGTTCGGCGTTTTGGGTTCATTTATAAAATCATAGCCGGCTATATATGGATTATCTTTATATCTTTGTGCGATAATGCCCCAGGTTTCAATTACCTTATTCCAAATAGCACTTCCTCTTCCTTCTTCCCAAAGATTGAGATTAAATTCTCTTCGAGATCTGCAGGCAGGGTTATCGTTCTCCCCGACATCATAAAGAACCGGCATAACATAAATATTATTTTTCCCGTAAAAATCTATGGTCTTATCAAAAGATTCTAATTGTTTTTCAAACAATAATGTATCATTTAATTTATCAATAGTAAACCAAAGCCGGACAATATTTACCCCCATATTTTTCATAATGTTAATATCATCTTCATTACGAGAATAAGTTAATAAATCCTGACCGTATCCGAATAATACATTCGGATTTTCGCCTCTTTGATATACTGTCGGATAATACCAGTCTCCACTCACTCCGGAGCCATCTCCAATATTAAAACCATGCAACAAAATTTCATTACCATTCTCATCAACAATTTTATCTTCTCGTACTTTGAGATAGGTGAGATTATTCAACGGTATCAGTTGTTCTGTTGTTTTATGACAATTCGTGAATGCTATTACTAACAATACACAAAATAATAATATGTTTTTCACAGAGTTTTTTGTTTAAATTAAATCTTAGTTATGATCTGACTAATTAATATTTTTTGAGCCCACTCTGAAAAGTCATCCGATGAATATTTTACAATATTGGAATCTATTAATTCTGATAATCAAGAAAATACAAATTCATCGGATGATTAAATTTTCATTTTTTTTAGACTTTTCTGAGAAGTCTCTTTTTTTGTATCATCATAGTTTATTTTAAATCTGTAATAAATTACATTCCGAAAGTTTAAAACTTTCGGAATGTAAAGTAGTCAGGGCTGTATTATTTAATTACAATCAACGTCATGATGTGTTTCGTCCCAGCAATGCCAAACATCGTCCCCGAATTTCTTTTGATCTTTAACTCGTCCGTTTTGGTTTGCTTGGCTCCACTCAATTGCAGTTAAATTGTCGGCACCTTTGTTGTAAATATTATAATAGGCATTCAAATCCGTATTACTGTCATTTCCGTAGAAAATATATCCGCCGTTTTCTGCACCGCCGGGAACGATATTGGTATATTTTATGTTTCCGGTACTGTCCGTTGTTCTGTTCCATTCAATACCGAGCAACTCAGTCGGGTCAGTCGGTTTGTTATATAAAGTCCAAGTTCCGTGATTTCTGTCAAGATTACTGACTCCGCTGTACCATAAAAAATGTGTGTATTCACCGGATTTTGTAATATACATTTCCCATTCGACCGTTTCAGATTTGAGAACTCCGTATAGTTCAGCCGTAAATGTATTCACTCCTGCATTAAAAGAATAAGTCCAAAGCCATGTATTATCTCCTTGATAATCTGCTTCATGATTTTTTACGGCTTCCACATAAGAAGCAACCGGAACAGCTAAACCGATGGTTATAATCGCATTCCAAATACCGACATTAAATGCAGAATGGTTCCAATTAACCATCGTTGAATCTGAAACTGCTTTTACGTTGTCATTAAAGTCCGAAAAATTAGCAACAAATGCCGATTCGGGCGGTAATTCAGGTGCAACTTTGTTTTTATTACAAGACGTAAAGACAAGGGATAATAAAACTACCGATAATAAAATTGATTTTAAAGTTTTCATAATTAATGATTTTGATTAATAAAATTGTTTTTCTGTATTTAATACACATAAATGCTATTTTACCCTGAAATAATTTTAATCTTATTTTTTTATAAATATATTTGTTTTTTATCAGAAAATCAATGATTTTAGTTTTTAATTTCCTTTTTAAATAAATATTTTGATGAAATTACCTGAAAAATCCGTTAAAATTCAAAAAACAATTCTCGGTATTATGTCCGGAACCTCACTCGATGGTGTGGACTTTGCTTTATGTTCATTTGAGAAAACGAAAAAAAAATATTCATATAAAATATTAAAAACAGGATTTTTACCCTATAATGATGTTTGGAAAAAGCAACTTTCCAAAGCACAAAATCTTGATGCCTATGAATTTTTAAAACTTCATAAAAAATACGGCAGCTTTATAGGGGAAAAAACAAATGAATTTTTGAAAAATGAAATGAAACCCGATTTTATTGCTTCTCACGGGCATACAATATTTCATCATCCCGGAGAAAATTTAACATTTCAAATAGGTGACGGTGCATTTATTTCTGCCGAAACCGGCATCCCGGTTATTTCCGATTTCAGAAATCTGGATACGGCAATGGGCGGGCAGGGTGCACCTTTAGTTCCGATCGGGGATAAATTGTTATTTTCGAAATACGATTATTGTATAAATCTCGGTGGTTTTGCAAATATTTCGTATGATGAAAAGGAACAAAGAAATGCTTATGATATTTGTCCGTTTAATTTGATTATTAATCATTTTGCAAACTTAAAAGGAAAAGAATTTGATAAAGACGGTGAAATGGGAAAAAATGGAAATGTAAATCAAGAACTTTTAACAGAGTTGAGTAATATTGAATACTATTTTCAAAAACCTCCGAAATCACTAAGCAGAGAATATGTTGAAAAATATTATTTTCCGATATTTAATCAATATAAAATATCCGTTGAAGATATTTTAAGGACATATTACGAACATGCGGCATTTAAAATAAAGCAAAGTATTGTACAAAAAAGTAATAGGAAAGTTCTTGTTACCGGCGGCGGGACACACAATCGATTTTTTATTTCTTTGCTTCAAAATTTTAGTGAATATTCATGGATTGTTCCGGATAAAGAGATCATTGATTTTAAAGAAGCAATAATTTTTGCTTTTTTGGGTTTTTTAAGAAGTATCGGAAAAATCAATACACTGGCATCTGTTACGGGAGCAACAAGAGATACTTCCGGCGGATGCATTTTTATTATCTGATAAGGTGATATGTTCAATTTTTTCTTGCTGATTTTATAATTAACGGATAAAATTTTCCGTTATTTTTTTAAAATCTTTAAGTAAAAAAATAATCGCTTTATCAATCAGATTTTATTCTGTTTTAATTTTTTTTATCTTTGCTTTTATCATTAAATTCTCTCACCATGAAAAATATTAAACCCGTACTATTCTTTTTTTCTTTTCTGTTGATTTCTGTTAATGTCTATTCTCAAAAACGATTGATAAAAAAAGCGGATGAAGCTTTTGCAATCGGTGAATATTTCTTGGCTTCGGAAACCTATGAAAAAGTGTATGAAAAATTAACATCGAAACCGGAAAAAGCAGAAGTTGCATTTAAACTTGGTGAATGCGGCAGAATTATGATGAACAACAGAAAAGCAGCAAAATGGTATCGAAAAGCGGTCAGATATAATGTGGAGAAACCGCTGGCTTGGTTATATTACGGAAATGCATTAAAATCACTCGGAAAATATGATGAAGCAAAAATTCAATTTAAAAAATATCAAAATTTAATTCCTGCCGATGAAAGAGGAAAAATCGGAGAAAAATCCTGCGATTATGCACTTGATTGGATTGCTAATCCGACACGCTGGACTGTTGTAAAAGTTGAAGATATTAACTCAAAATATGCTGATTTCTCACCTTCTTTCGGAAAAAGTAAGGCCGAAATTTATTTTTCTTCTACTAGAGAAAGTGCACACGGTAAAGATCCCAGCAATATAACCGGACAAAGTTATGCTGATATTTTTACGGCAAAAAAAGATCGAAAAGGGAAATGGAGTGTTCCCGTACCTGTTGAAGGCAACGTGAATACGCCGGGCAGTGAAGGAGCGGCAGTCATATTAAATGAAGGAAGTACCATGTATTTTTCAATGTGTAAGCAAACCGAAAATGCAAATATGGGGTGTAAAATTTATAAGTCACGATATAATGCCGGCGGTTGGTCTGATCCGCAAGAAGTTGAATTAACGGGTGACAGCAGTGTAACGGTAGCACATCCGGCGGTATCGAAAGATGAGTTGACCATGTATTTTGTCAGTGACAGTATTCCGGGGATGAAATGCAGAGGCGGAAAAGATATTTGGATGGTAAAACGTTCGAGTCCGAACGGGAAATGGAACAAACCCGAAAATTTGGGTTCAAAAATCAATACAAAAGGAGATGAAAAATTTCCTTATGTAAGTGATGACGGAACTTTATATTTTGCCTCTGACGGGCATCCCGGAATGGGCGGATTGGACATTTATAAAGCCGTGAAAAACGGGACAACATGGGAAGTTGAAAATATGAAATCACCGATTAATTCTCCGAAAGATGATTTCGGTATTTGCTTTTATCAAAATAAGAAATTCGGTTATTTAAGTTCTGACAGAGATAAATACATAAATTTATATGAATTTTCTATGCCTGATTTGTTTTTTGTATTAAAAGGAAAAGTAATTAATTCAAATTCAAATGCACCGCTTCCCGATGCCAAGGTTCATTTAACCAGTCCGAGCGGACACGAATCCGAAATTACTTCGGCATCTGACGGAACATTTCGATTTAATTTACATCCGAAAACGGATTATACCGTGATAGCTTCAAAAGCAAAATATCTCAGTGCTCTTGTTGATCGCTCTACCAAAGGTTTGAATAAAAGTAAAACCTTTGACATTATTTTAGATTTGGCACCGATAAAAAATACTTTTGAATTGCCTAATATCGAATACGATGTTGCAAAAACGACTTTACGTCCTGAATCCATGGTTTCTTTGGATAAATTAGTGAAAATTTTAACAGTTAATTCACATATAACGATTGAATTGTCGGCAAATACCGATTTCCGAGGCGGTGATGAGTATAATCAAAATCTGTCCGAAGGACGCGCACAATCCGTTATGAATTATTTAATTTCAAAAGGCATAAAATCCGATCGATTAACATCAGTGGGTAACGGTGAGAAAAATCCGAAAATGATTAGTGCAAAAACTAAAAACGGCAGAAAAATATTATCAAAATATAAATTCCTGAAAAACGGTGATGTCCTCACAGAAGCTTATATTAATAATCTTGAAACTGATGAACAAAAAGAAATTTGCCATCAGTTGAATCGTCGAACCGAATTTCGTGTTTTACGTGACGATTACGGTATTAATGCCGTAAAATTCGGCAGCGGGAAGTAAATTTAGTTTTTTCAAACATCATTAGGCTTTAAAATAATACCTTTACTTCTTTTACTGTCAATTTTAATTAAAAATTCGCTGTTAAAACGAATGTGTTTTACTAAATCATCTTCATAAACGGCTTCAGCTTCAGATAAAAAATCCAAATCCCAAAAGCCGTCTTTTTTAAACGGATTTATAGTAAAATATCCGACTTTAAAAGAAGTGAGGTTTTGAAAAAAATGTGTGCCTTGGCTCGGTTCAATCTGATAGTTTTCCAAGCCGAATTCTACAATCAATCGGGCACCGGAAATCTGCGACCACACAACCGGTATGCCTAACCACGGATCGCTTGAACCCCATCTTCCGGGACCGATTAAAATGTAGTTTTTATCTTCCCGAACCATTTGATTATTCAATCGTTCAATAATATCAACGCATGCTTGATTATTTAATGAATCAAATTTATCGGGTTTTACATAAATTACATCGAATATATTTTTTATAACGCCGTGTCCCAGAACTTTTTCGGAATATAGAATTGAATCTGAAATATCATTTTCCGAAAACTTAATTTCATCTTCGATAATATTTTCAACGATGGGGCGTATTTGCAAAAGATTAAAAAATTTATAAGGACTGTTTTCAGAATTCAGATTAACCGCAAATTCAATTTCCACCGGATTATTCATGGCATTTTCACAAATTCTCATAACGTCTTTTATAATCTCAGTCAAAGGAAATGAATTGTGTTTAAGTACATTAGCAAAAGTAATTAGGCGTTTCCCTTCATAAATTTTCCCTTCTTTTAATACATTATCATGAAAATCATATACCGAAGAAATATCATAAATTGATTCATCTTTTTCCGCTTGTTTAATGCGGTATGATTTGTAATTCATGCTGTCATCCGTTGATGCTGTAAAGCTTTCGGGAGATAAATCAAGTGCAAAAAATGTTTTTTGTGTTTCTCGTAAAGCCATATCCGGTGAAGACAGTTGAAGAATTTTTTTCGGATGATTCGGTGAAAATCGTAATGTTCGTTTTCCTTCAACTATGTGTTTTCCGAGTCCCAAAGCAACATTTACGATTCCTCCTTCCGGTTTTTCATCTTCAATGGGATAAAAATTAACCGAACGTATCACACCGGAAAAAGTGGGATAAAATCGATTTTCGTAGGTTGTTCCGCAAACTTCCTGTAAAACAATACCCATTTTTTCTTCATCTATTAAATTTTTGGTTGCCTTCATGTATGCCTTTGTTTCTTTATAAAAAACGGAAGCATAAACGGACTTTATTGCAATAAGAAGTTGATTTAAATTTGTATCGGAATCGGCAGAATTAGCTGTCATATAAGTTGAATATACTCCTGCAAAGGGCTGATAATGTGAATCTTCAAGAACACTGGACGAACGAACGGCAAGAGGTTTCTTTATAACTTGCAAAAATGTTTTTAAATCATCTTTTGTTTCTTGCCTAATTTCTGAAACAACAAATTTTTCTAAAATTTCTTGATTGCTTTTATTTGTCAAAGCAAAGGGATACAGGTTATTATCTTCCATAAAATTGTCGAATATTTCAGTGGAAAGAACAACTGTTTTAGGAATTTTTACGATGGTATTCGGAAATTTATCAAGCTCGGGATTTTTTTTAATTAATGAATCCAAAAATGCTAAACCTCTGGCTTTTCCTCCGAGTGAACCTTGTCCCATTCTTGAGAAAATTATTGAATCATCAAAATGATTTCTGTCAAATTCAGCAATAACACCTCTGGACTGTGATTTCCGAAAATTGGCAATATTATTATAAATAAATTGTCTTATTTCATCTAACCCTCCGCTGAAATCTTGTTCTTTAATTCCTACAAAAAAATCAGCAAGCGGAAATAATGCTCTGGCATAAAGCCATTTAGAAATATGATTTCTGGATATATGGTATCTGAAACTTTCATCAGAAATTTCATTAATACTGTCATGAACTTCTTTTAAATTAGATGCTTTTCGGATGACTTCTTTTGTCGCAGGATTGATAAATTGAAAAGCCCCGAATGCAAAATACAGATTCATAAATTTTTTTAATTCCTGAGCCAAATTTTCCGAATATTTATGAATAAACCCGACTTTTATTTCTTTTGCCCTTTTTTTATTTTCAATATCTGAGGATTGTAATAATAAGGGTAAAAAACGGTTGTCTTGTTTTATTTTTGACAAAAATCGAATTCCTGCATCAGGGTCAATTTTTCCGTGTCGCGGAAACTTCATGTCAGAAATTATTCCCAGTAAATTATTTTTATATTTATTGTAGATTTCAGTTGCTTCTTCATAATTTTTTGCCATCATTATTTTCGGTCTTCCTCGCATCCTTCTCATTTGCTGATGCTCATTCAAACCTTCTTTCATAAATTTCTTAGATTGTACCAACAAAATTTTGTACATATTAGTCAAATATCCGGAATAATATCGAATTGAATCTTCAACAAGGAGAATTACTTGAACACCCGCTTTGATATCTCGTTCAACATTCATTTTATCTTCAAGTAATTTGATGATTGCAAGCAGGATATCAGCACTTCCCAACCAACTGAAAACATAGTCAATTCCGCTTAAATCTTCGTGGCTTAACATTAAGGAAACTTCTCTGGAGAAAGGTGTCAGTACAACAACCGGTTTTCCGGGATATTTGCGTTTTATTTCTTTTGCAAATTCAAAAGCATCAAATTTTTGACCTACGTTTAACATGGTGATAACAAGGTCGATGTAATTTTTTTGCATTTTTCTTAATGCTTGCTCTGCGGTATCGGCATGCATAATTCGAGGCGGATAACGAAGATTTAATGAAACATATTCGTTGAAAATTTGCTCTTCAATTCTGCCGTCTTCTTCTAAGCTGAAGGAATCATATTCACTGCAAACAATTAAAACTCGATGAATTCTTTGTTGCATCAAGCTGTCAAAAGGAGTTTCCGAAAAACGAATAAGTTTTGTTATTTCATTTTGCATAGATAAAATTTTACGATAAATGTAAATAAAAAAAGGCGGAATTAAAAATTCCGCCTTTAACAACTAACCTAAAACTTACTATGAAAAAAACACTTTATGAGTATTAAACTCATGACAAATTTATGCTAAATATT
>JANTGL010000025.1 GCA_024762915.1 Bacteroidales bacterium
GTTTTAGATAAAGATACAACACTTAAATTAAATTTTAACAAACAACTCGGTGAAGTAACATTATATGCCAAAACGGATGCTTTGGATATTTTGAGTGATGAAATCGGTCATTTAATTCATTACATGCATAACTGCAACGAACAAATGGCATCAAAATTAAAAGCCATGCTTGCCGATGAAGAAATCAGCAAATTTAAAGACAAAAAATACCGACATAAAATTGAAATAAAGAAGCTTATTCGCAAATTATCAAGAAATCAAAATAAAGACGGACTATGGGGTTGGTGGGGAAAATCAGATTCAGAATTATGGATTACGAATCATATCATTGAAACCCTGCTTAAAGCAGAGAAAAACGGTTATAAATTCAAAGCAAACAAAGAAAAAATTTCGAATAAATTGCATTATTTATTGGAGACAGAAGAATATTCTGCCGAAACAGCAATGACTTCATTAAAAATTTTAAAAATGCTCGATGCTGAAATTAATTACAAATATTATATCGAACAAATTGAAAAATCTTATAAAGACAAAACAAATAGTTTTATTACCGAATTAAAATTAACGGAAGTAAAACAATTTTGCGGTTTGCCGGTTGATACCGAATTACTAAACAGATACAGGAAAACAACTTTTTTCGGAAATGTCTATTTCTCAGATTCAAATGAAGAAGAAACTAATCCGTTTTCGCGATATTATTTGAAAAACAATGAAATACAAACAAATATTATCGCTTATCATATTCTGAAAAACGACAGCACCGCCAATAAAAACGATTTGTTAAAAATGAGAAATTTTTTCTTTGAGCAACGAAAAACCGGTTATTGGAGAAATACATACGAATCATCAAAAATAATTGAAACCTTGCTGCCCGATTTACTGCAATCAAACAAAAAACTTGTAGAACAAGAACTCACTCTTTCGGGAAGTATTAACAAAACAGTTACAAAATTTCCGTTTTCAACAAAACTGAAAGCAAATGATTCAATTATAATTTCTAAAAAAGGAACAGCACCGATTTATTTAACATCATTTCAAAAATATTGGGAATCGAACCCGAAATCAAAAGAAAACAATTTCGTTGTTAAATCCTATTTTAATACAAAAGACAGCACAAATATTTTAAAAGCAGGAAATAAAGTGAAACTTATTGTTGAATTAAAAGTTAAAAAAGATGCCGATTACGTCATGTTAGATATTCCGATTCCCGGAGGATGTTCTTATGCATCAAAAAAGAATTATTTCTATAATGAAGTTCACCGAGAATATCGTAAACATAAAACAAATATTTATTGTCGCAAATTAAATAAAGGAACATATAAATTTGAAATAGAATTAATTGCACGTTATTCCGGAAAATACACACTCAATCCTGCAAAAGCCGAACTTATGTATTTTCCGATTTTTAATGCAAATAACGAAATCAAAAAAGTGATTGTTAATTCAAAATAATTTTTAATTTTGTTAAAAAACAACTTTACTATGAAATTATTAAATCTAATAAGTCTGTTACTGCTTGTAAATTTTTTATCCGCACAAAACAAAATTCCCGAAACCGTTTTTGTTGAAGGCGGAACTTTTTCTATGGGAATAGGAGAAAGCAAATATTTTGATGAATTTCCGGCACATACGGTAAAAATTAATGATTTTTATATCGGAAAATATGAAGTTACGATTGAAGAGTTTACCGGTTTTTGCAGAACAGCCGGTTTGGATTTACCTGAAGGTGATCCGAAAATGCCGATTACAAATATCAGTTGGGAAGATGCTGTTATGTATTGCAACTGGTTAAGCCGTTTTGAGCATCTTGATAAATGTTACAAAATACTTCGAAGTCCCAAGACAGGGACAATAAAAATTATTTTCGACAAAACCGCAAACGGTTACCGTCTGCCTACCGAAGCCGAATGGGAATATGTTGCTCGCGGAGGAAATACCGGAAAAAGCTATGCATTCAGCGGAAGCAATAATGCGGAAGAAGTTGCATGGTTTGCCGGAACGGGAAAAATGCTTCATCCCGTCGGTGAAAAAAAAGCAAATACAGCCGGAGTTTATGATATGTCCGGCAATGCTCAAGAATGGGTTTTTGATGTTTACACCGAAGATTATTACAAAAACAGTCCTTCCGAAAATCCGATTAATGATAAAGGCAGTATTAACAGAGTCAGCAGAGGCGGAAGTTATGACAGCTATGCTGAAGGACTTAGAATTTCAAAACGCTATTATAATCCGACTGATTTTAAAGCAAAAAATCTTGGATTCAGAGTGGCAAAAAATAAATAATCAAAAAATATAAATTCAAGCGGGCAAGAAGTTTATATGTTTAACTTTTTGCCCGCTTGAAGTAAGTATAATATCTTTTGAGAAAAACCGACTGAAAATTGCTTATTCTCTAAAATACCAAATTAATCCCGCCGAAAACATTTCCGTATGTAACTTCAGGCATATAGCGTAATCCGGCTCCGACATTCAAATACAATGATGCTTTATTTAAATTTAAAAGTCTGTATCCGCCCTTTAAATTTAATTCGGAATTAACCGGTTTATGAACAGACCAATCATAAGCTAAACGAAATTCCGGACTGATAATTATTTGTTTATTATTTATACTCCAATCAATCCCAAGCAAACTTTCGTGATATATTATTGAACTTTCAAAATTATACATAATCCCCTGCCCGATTGCCATTTTAAATCCTTTGACAATTATATTAAATTCAGCTAAAGCATCCAAATTTTGAGACATATCATCTCCTTTCAAATAATCATATCGAGCATCAAAGGAAAGAGCACCTCTGTTTAATTTTAAACGCGGGTCAAGGGCAATAAAATTTCCTGAAGTATTTGTTAATAACCCGCCGGTTACTCCGGCTTCTATTCCGAAAATACTCGGATCATTTCCTCTTTTATTTACTAATGTTGTTTGATAAGCACCGAAAACAACTTTTGTCAATTGTAACAACAAACCGTCAGAAGTATTATTGTTATTTTTATCATTATTTTGAGGCGAATTATTATTATTATTTCCGCCGGTGCTTCCGTTATCATTCGTTTTTTGTCCAAACGCATTAGAAAAAACAAATAATAAAACAAAAAATATTACTGATATTTTTTTCATAATAAATCATTTTTTTTTAATTCTAAACAAGTTTTACTTTTGCAAAAATAAAATAAATACTCAATGATTAAATCGCAAAAGAAAAAAATCCTTAAAATATCATTTTTTACTGTAATCATTTTGGTACTTATTGCCTGCATTTTTGCATATTCAACATACAAAGATATATTTAAACCGAATATTAAAAACGAAAAAGCTATATATATCCCGACCGGAGGAACGTTTAAAACAATTTTAGATTCTTTAAAATCAAATCATATTTTATCGGATATTGAATCATTTAAAAAAACAGCACGTCTTAAAAGTTTCAATAAAAATATTCATCCGGGAAAATATTTGTTCAAAAGAGGGATGACGAATAATAAAATTGTCAACATATTGCGCTCCGGCCAACAAACTCCCGTAAAATTGACATTCAATAACAACAGAACAATTAATGATTTTGCCGGAAAAATTGCAAAACTTATTGAACCCGATTCCGTTACAATTGTCAGCTTATTAAATGACGAAAACGAAATCAAACAATACGGTTTTGATAAACAAAATATCATAAGCTTTTTTATACCAAACACTTATGAAGTATATTGGAATATTTCAGCGGAAAATTTCCTAAAAAGGATGAAAAAAGAATACGACAAATTTTGGACATCTGATCGAAGAGAAAAAGCAAAAAAACTCAATCTTACACAAAAAGAGGTCAGCATTTTAGCATCAATCGTACAAGCCGAACAACAGGCACATCCGGATGAACGAGTAAAAGTTGCTGGTCTATACATTAATCGACTTAAAAGAGGAATGTTGCTTCAATCCGACCCGACTTTAATTTTTGCCTCCGGTGATTTTACAAAAAAACGAGTTCTTAATAAAGATAAAGAAATTAATTCTCCTTATAATACATACATGTACGCCGGACTTCCTCCCGGACCTATAAATATGCCTGATATTGAATCAATTGATGCTGTTTTAAATTATCAACATCATAATTTTATATTTATGTGTGCCAAAGAAGATTTTTCAGGCTATCATAATTTCTCAACAAATGCCAGACAACACGGAATTTATGCACGTAAATACCAACATGCCCTTAACAAAAAGAAAATTTGGAAATAATGGTCAACTCAAAAATAAAAATACAGTTAGAATCTGAAATAGGTGAATTAGAAGGTGTTATACTTCACACACCCGGGAATGAAGTTGAAAACATGACTCCCGAAAATGCAGAACGTGCTCTATACAGTGATATTTTAAATTTATCGGTAGCTCAAAAAGAATATGCTCAACTAAAAGGTGTTTTGTCGAAAGTAACCAAAACATTTGAAATAAAAGATCTTCTGAAAGATATTCTTAAAAACCATGATGTTAAGAACACTTTAATCAACCGTATTACGTCAAGTTGTAAAGCTGAAGAAATTAAGAATCTTTTAACGGAACAATCACCCGAAAAATTAGCAAGTTTATTGATTGAAGGAGTTCCGATTCATATTAATTCTCTGACAGATTATTTGCAAAAAAATTATTACAAATTAGACCCTTTACATAATTTCTTTTTTACTCGAGATGCATCTTCTGCCATAAATGACAGTGTTCTTATTAACAGAATGGCTAATAAAATAAGAATGCGTGAGTCTGTAATAATGGAATCCATATTTGATTATCATTCAAGTTTTATTACAAAAACCGTTAATCCTGAAAACAGTCGTTTTTTTAATGATGATATTCGAATGGAAGGCGGAGATATTCTGGTTGCACGAAAAGATATTTTATTAATCGGAACCGGAACCAGAACTTCTTCACAGGGAATAGATTATATTGCACGAAAAATTGAAAGCCGGGAATATCCGCGACATATTATTGCTCAGGAACTTCCTTACACACCCGAATCATTTATCCATCTCGATATGGTTTTTACTTTGTTAGATAATGACAAATGTATGGTTTACGAACCTTTAATAATGAAAACTACACGCTTTGCAACTATTCATATTATTGTTGAAAACGGTAAAATTACATCCATTAAAGAAAAAGCAAATATCCCGACTGTTTTAAAAGAATTGGGTATGTCCGTTAAAACTATTTTATGCGGCGGAACTGAAATTAAAAATCAAGAACGCGAGCAATGGCACAGCGGAGCTAACTTTTTTGCTTTTGCTCCGGGGAAAATAATCGGTTACGAAAGGAATAATCATACAATTGAAGAACTCAATAAACATGGTTTTGAAGTTTTAAAAGCTAAAGATGTAATTAATAACAAAGTAAATATCGAAAATTATAAAAAAGCAGTTGTAACTATTCACGGTTCAGAACTGGCAAGAGGCGGAGGCGGTGCCAGATGTATGACCATGCCGATAAGACGGAAATTATTATAATATTGGTTCTGCCGTGAATATGGTTGTAAATTATTAAATTTAAGTCTTACAATTTATTATTACACTGAAATCAGAAACTTGAAATTTAAGTTTTAAGAAGTAATAACTAATTAAAAAAGCATGTTGATTTTTTTAATTAACTAATAATGAGATTACTATATTTTTATATTTGTAAAACCAACTGTTTTGTAATTTCTCACTGTAATATCAAATATCAAATTTCAAGTTTCAACTTAAATATAGACATTAATACATTTTATCATAAATTTCCGGTAAAATACCGGTAGAACCATATTATTTAAACTTCTTTCCGAAAGTATTTTAACCGAATAATTTATTAATTGCTTTCAGAATAATTTCTTTATGATCAAATGCCAATTCAGGTAGTTCATTAATCGAAAAAAAATTAACTTCGGCAGCATCATCACCCGCTATCATATTTTTGCTTACATCTTTTTCAAAAGTATAATATACAACCGATACCGTTCTTCCTCGAGGGTCTCTGTCAGGAGTATCAAAAATACCGAATTCATTTATTTCATTCACGATAATTCCGGTTTCTTCAATGAGTTCCCTCTTTGCCGCATCATAACTTGTTTCATCAATATCGACAAAACCGCCCGGCAATGCCCAATGATTTTTAAACGGTTTAAACTTCCTTTTAATTAACACAATTTCAGCTTGTTTCGTTTTATTCGTAAAAACCATGCAATCAGCGGTATATGCAGGTCTCGGATACTTATAACAATATTCTTTTTTTGTATTCATAAAAAGCAAATTTTAATTATCTAAATTATTAAATATTCAATAAAAAACAAAGCTTTTGCATTTTAGTTAAATATTTTTTTAATTCACTGATTTAATGATCGTTAAAAGCTCGGTTTAAGCAGAATTTTGTTAAAAACTTTTTTTGATTTATTTTTATTATTTCACAAGATTTATGTAAATTCGCACTCTTGTTTCCGATAGAAACAAAAAGGAGAAAAATATTAAAAAATATGGAAGATAATATGAAAGATAATAAAAAAATTAGCAGTAACAATAACGATTACTCAGCTGATAATATTCAAGTATTAGAAGGATTAGAAGCTGTCAGAAAACGTCCCGCAATGTATATCGGTGATGTAAGTGAAAGAGGTTTGCACCATTTGGTTTATGAAGTAGTAGATAATTCTATCGATGAAGCACTTGCCGGATTTTGTAGTGATATTGATGTTCGGATTAATGAAGATAATTCAATTACGGTAAGAGATGACGGCCGAGGAATTCCTGTTGATTTTCATGAAAAAGAAGGAAAATCTGCTCTTGAAGTCGTAATGACTGTTCTGCATGCCGGCGGAAAATTTAATAAAGATACTTATAAAGTTTCCGGCGGTTTACACGGAGTCGGTGTTTCATGTGTCAATGCTTTATCGTCATCTTTAATTGCAAAAATTTACCGTGACGGAAAAATCTATCAACAAGAATATTCAATCGGTAAACCTTTGTCGGACATTCAAGTTGTCGGAGAAACAAAAGAACACGGAACAGAAATTACATTTATTCCGGATACAAGCATTTTTAATACGAATGTATACAATTTTGATATTCTGGCTACACGAATGCGTGAACTTTCATTCTTAAATAAAGGAATAAAAATAATTCTGACTGATAAACGTGAAAAGGAAGAAGACGGAACATATAAAACTGAAGAATTTTATTCGAAAGAAGGTTTAAAAGAATTTGTTCAATATCTTGACCAAACACGCGAATCTTTAATTTCCGAAATTATTAATATTTCTACTGAAAAAGACGGAGTTCCGGTTGAAATTGCCCTTCAATACAATACATCATTTACCGAAAATATTCATTCTTATGTTAATAACATTAATACTCATGAAGGCGGAACACATTTAACCGGTTTCAGAAGAGGACTTACAAGAACCTTAAAAAACTATGCCGAAAATTCCGGTATGCTGAGCAAATTAAAATTTACTATCAGCGGAGATGATTTCAGGGAAGGTTTAACCGGTGTAATTTCCGTAAAAGTTCAGGAACCGCAATTTGAAGGACAAACTAAAACAAAACTGGGTAATTCAGAAATAAGTAAAGTTGTTGATCAAGCCGTAAGTGCAATGCTCGGAAACTATTTAGAAGAAAATCCGATTGATGCAAAACAAATTGTTCAAAAAGTGATTCTTGCCGCAACTGCCAGACATGCAGCAAGAAAAGCTCGCGAATTGGTTCAACGAAAAAATGTTATGAGCGGTGCCGGTTTACCCGGAAAATTATCCGATTGTTCTGACAGAAACCCCGAAAATACGGAAGTTTATCTTGTGGAAGGAGACTCTGCAGGCGGAACGGCAAAACAAGGCAGAGACAGAAAATTTCAAGCTATTCTGCCTTTAAGAGGTAAAATCTTAAATGTAGAAAAAGCCATGCAACACCGAGTCTTTGAAAGTGAAGAAATCAGAAATATTTTCACGGCACTCGGCGTTTCAATCGGAACGGAAGAAGACAGCAAAGCATTAAATATCGAAAAATTACGTTATCATAAAATAATCATAATGACGGATGCCGATGTGGACGGAAGCCACATTACGACATTAATTATGACCTTGTTTTTCAGATATATGCGAGAATTAATTGAAAAAGGATATTTGTATATCGCAACACCTCCTTTATATCAAGTTAAAAAAGGAAAACAATCCGTATATTGCTGGACGGAAGAACAAAGATTGCAAGCAGTTGAAGATCTCGGAAAAGGAAAAGAAACAGGCGTAAGTGTTCAACGTTACAAAGGTTTAGGTGAAATGAATGCAGAACAATTATGGACAACAACCATGAGTCCCGAAACAAGAATTTTACAACAAGTTTCAATTGATAACGGTGCTGAAGCCGATCGGGTTTTTTCAATGCTTATGGGTGACGATGTTCCTCCCAGAAGAGCATTTATTGAAGAAAACGCAACTTATGCCAATATTGATATCTAAAATGAAATATAAATATTAAAAGGAAAAAGGAAGTTTTGTTAAAAGACTTCCTTTTTATACTTTTGAAGTTTTAAATCAAAATCAGAAATGAAAATATCTTACAATCAACTGAAACAATACATTGATATTAATATAAAACCGGAAGAGCTTGCCGAAATTTTAACTGATATCGGGCTGGAAGTTGAAGGAACCGAAGAATACGAAAGTATTAAAGGCGGTATGGAAGGACTTGTTATCGGCGAAGTTAAAACTTGTGAAAAACATCCGAATGCCGACAAATTAAGTATCACAACCGTAGATATCGGAACAAAAGATATTTTACCGATTGTTTGCGGAGCGCCCAATGTTGATGCCGGACAAAAAGTTATTGTGGCAACTGTCGGAACAATTCTTTACGACGGCGACAAAGCAATTCCGATTAAAAAGGGGAAAATTCGCGGTGAAGTTTCAATGGGTATGATTTGTGCCGAAGATGAAATCGGAATCGGAACGTCTCACGACGGTATTTTGGTTTTACCCGAAAGCATAGAAACAGGAACTTTGGCAAAAGACTACTTTAAAATTGAAAAAGACACCGTTTTTGAAATCGGTTTAACACCAAACAGAGCCGACGGTGCTTCTCATATCGGTGTTGCAAGAGATTTAGTAGCTTATTTCAAATTTCAAGGTAAAAACATTGAACTTAAAAAACCGGATATCAACAATTTTAAAATTGACAATACTGATTTAGAAATTCCCGTTAAAATTGAAAATAATGAAGCTTGCAAAAGGTATGCAGGAATAACAATTTCCGGCATTAAAGTGACGGAATCTCCGGATTGGTTAAAAACTCGACTTAAAGCAATAGGACTGCAACCCATTAATAATTTGGTAGATATAACCAACTATGTTTTGCATGAAACCGGACAACCCCTTCATGCTTTTGATGCCGATAAAATTACAGGCAAAAAAGTGATTGTAAAAACTTTACCCGAAGGCACTCCTTTTATTACATTGGACAAAGAAGAACGCAAGTTACATAATGATGATCTGATGATATGTAATACTGAAGAACCGATGTGTATTGCCGGTGTTTTCGGAGGTGCAAAATCAGGCGTTACCGATAACACAAAAAACATTTTCTTAGAAAGTGCCTATTTTAATCCTGTTTTTGTCAGAAAAACATCCAAACGCCATGCTTTGCAGACCGATGCTTCTTTTCGTTTTGAACGCGGTGTTGATCCGAATATGACAATTTATGCTCTTAAACGAGCTGCACTTCTGATAAAAGAAATTGCCGGTGGCAATATTTCTTCCGAAATTGTTGATGTGTACCCCGAACCGATTAACGATTTTAAAATCACTGTCTCTTATTCTCACATTGACCGTTTAATCGGAAAAAAAATTGATCGTGAAGACATTGACACTATTCTGAAAGCTCTTGAAATAAAAATTACGGATAAAGCAAATGATACTATAAAACTTGAAGTTCCCCCGTATCGAGTTGATGTAACTCGTGAAGCAGATATAATTGAAGAAATTCTAAGAATTTACGGGTACAACAATGTGGAATCTCCGCATTCTGTTAAATCAACTTTATCCTATGCTCCGAAACCGGACGAAAACAAATTAAAAAATAAAATTTCTGAATTTTTAAGTTCACAAGGATTTTCGGAAGCTATGTCAAATTCATTGACAAAAGCAAAATATTATGAAGATTCCGATGCTTTTAAAGAAGACGAATCCGTAAAAATATTAAACGCTTTAAGCATTGATTTAAATGTTTTAAGACAAGATTTACTGTTCGGAACTTTGGAAGCTGTTATCAGAAATATTAATCATAAAAATTCGGATATTAAATTGTATGAATTCGGAAACACCTATCATTACAATAAAAGCAATGCTGATAATACGCTTAATTCTTATAAAGAAGAAGCACGATTAGCTGTTGTTGTTTCCGGAAATAAAAATAAAATTAATTGGGACACACCGGAACATAAATCTGATTTTTATTATTTCAAATCTCAGATTGACGGCATTCTCGAAAGATTAAATTTTAACACTAAGCAACTAAAAACAGAAGAAAACTCAAATCCTGTTTTTTCATACGGATTAAAATATTCCGTAAACAATAAAATATTAGTTGAATTCGGAAGTATAAGTAATAAAGTTTTATCTGTTTTCGGTATTGAACAAGAAGTCTTTTTTGCAAATATTTTTTGGGATAATGTAATGAATACTTTACCCGGCAATCCGATATTTAAAGAAATATCAAAATATCCTGCCGTGAAACGTGATTTGGCTTTGCTTCTTAATAAAGATGTGAAATTTGCTCAAATAGAAGAACTTGCATATAAAACAGAACGTAAACTTCTGAAAGATGTTTCTATTTTTGATGTTTTTGAAAACGAAAAACTCGGTGAAAATAAAAAATCGTATGCCGTAAGTTTCATTATTCAAGACGAAACAAAAACATTGAAAGATAAGCAAATTGATAAAATAATGAAAAAACTGCAATATAATTTTGAAAAAGAATTAGGTGCAGAATTGAGATAAAACAAAACTAAAGTAATGAAACTAAACTTAAAAAAACCGATTGCTTTTTTCGACCTTGAAACAACAGGTGTTGACGTAGGCAAAGACAGAATTGTTGAAATAGCAATTGTAAAAGTAAATCCTAACCAAAGTACTGATACAAAAACAATGCGGATTAATCCGACAATTCCGATACCGAAAGAAGCATCAAAAATTCACGGAATTACAGATGATGACGTAAAAAATGCTCCGACTTTTAAACAAATAGCAAAAGACATTGCAAAATTTATAGAGGGTTGTGATTTAGCCGGCTATAATTCAAATCAATTTGATATTCCGCTTCTGGCAGAAGAATTTTTGAGAGCAGATGTTGATTTCAGCGTTAAAAACAGAAAGTTTGTTGATGTCCAAGTGATTTATCACAAAATGGAACAGCGTACACTTTCTGCAGCTTATAAATTTTATTGCAAAAAAGATTTGGAAGGTGCTCACGGTGCTGAAGCTGATACGATGGCAACCTATGAAGTGCTTCAAGCTCAATTGGATATGTATGATA
Organism: Bacteroidales bacterium; assembly: GCA_024762915.1. GTDB lineage: Bacteria > Bacteroidota > Bacteroidia > Bacteroidales > JAADGE01 > JAADGE01. Next base: position 11,527 of record JANTGL010000025.1, read on the forward strand.
ACTTAACAAACGACATTGACGAATTATCAAAAATATCCTATCACAGAAAAAGTGCTGATTTAGCAGGAAGAATCGTTTTTAACAAAGACGGAAAAGAAATATTTAATTTCGGAAAACACAAAGGAAAAACCGTAGAAGAAGTCTTAGAAAAAGAACCGGGATATTTTGCATGGATGTTGAATGCTGATTTTCCGCTATATACAAAAAAAGTTTTGACGGAGATTAAATTAAGGAAAAGCGGGTTAATTAGTTGATGAGATGATTAATTGATTAGTAGTTATTTAGCTAATTAGATAACGAAACTAAGAACTTTCTTTTTGAAATTTTAGAACTAATGTGATATGAGTGATGAGATAAGTAATATAATATTAGATTTAACAATTGACTTTTAAATAATTTGAACTATCAGAAAATAAGCACAAATATATTTTTTTTGTCAATTATTAAAATCCAACACATCAATCGGTGTTAATGTGCATTAAAGTCAGATACCCAAAGCAAAAAAAAATCTTACATAAATTAAAAAATCAACAAAAAAAGTTTATGAAAATGAATATTGTTTAATTTTATGCGATAAATATGTAAATTACCCAAATATAGGAACTCTTTGAGAAAAATTATTAAACATAAAAAAGTACTGATTAAAATAATATCATCAACATATAAAAAATTAAAAACTTTATATAATCAACAAATCAACTAATTAACTAATTAACTATTCATCAAGTGAAAATAATCTGTATAGGACGTAATTACATTGATCACGCAAAAGAACTTAATAATAAAATTCCGGAAAAACCCATGTTCTTTCTCAAACCGGAAACTTCTTTATTATTAAAAAATCGCCCTTTTTATTATCCCGACTTCTCGAAAGAAATTCATTACGAAACTGAAATTGTTATTAAAATTAACAAACTCGGAAAACATATTGAAGAACAATTTGCACATCGCTATTATTCCGAAATCGGTTTAGGAATTGATTTTACGGCAAGAGATTTGCAAAAAGAATGTAAAACAAAAGGACACCCTTGGGAAATAGCAAAAGCATTCGAACATTCCGCACCAATATCGGAAACTTTTGTAAATAAAGAGAACTTGCCTGATAATATAAATTTCAAATTAGAACTTAACGGAAAAACTGTTCAAAACGGCTACACAAAAGATATGATTTTCTCAGTTGATAAAATCATATCTTACGTTTCAAAATTTTTTACTTTAAAAATCGGAGATTTAATTTTTACAGGAACACCGGCCGGTGTCGGTGAAGTTCAAATAGGTGATAATTTGAAAGGTTATATGGAGGGGAAATTAATGTTTAATTTTGACATCAAATAAATGTCCGAAAACAATATCATATCAGATATTTTGATACCCGACTCGAACAGGACCGATAAATATAAAAAAAAGAAAGTCGGATTATTTTTTGGTTCTTTTAATCCCGTGCATAACGGACACATGATTATTGCCAATTATATTTTGGAATATACTGAATTGGAGCAAATATTTTTTGTCGTAAGCCCTCAAAATCCGTTTAAAGAAAAATTAAATTTACTTGAAGACTATCATCGCCTTGCATTAGTTAAAGAAGCTATCGGAGACAACGATAAATATCATGCCTGTGATATTGAATTTAAAATGCCGAAACCATCCTATACAGTTGATACTTTAACCTATTTGAAAGAAAAATATCCGGAAAAAGAATTTTCTTTAATAATGGGAAGTGATAATCTTACTAATTTTCATAAATGGAAAAATTACAAACAAATTATTGAAAATCATACAGTTTTCGTTTATCCTCGTCCCGGTTTTGATGACAGCGAATTCAAAGAAATTAAAAATATCATATTAATTGATGCACCTTTAATGGAAATTTCTGCAACCTTTATAAGAAATGCCGTCAAAGAAAAGAAAGATATTCGATATTTTATGCCGGAACATACTTGGAATTATTTAAAAGAAATGCATTTTTATGAAAAATAAATATTTGCTTTAAATTTATTTATATATTATTTTTACATCTCATTATTTTATCATTAAACTATTTTATTATGAAAAAGATTTTAATTTCCTTATTATTTACTTTTTTAGTTTTTAACATATCATTTGCTGATCCCGTAACACCTAAAAAAGCATCAGAAATTGCTCAAAAGTTTTTTAAATACAAAACTTCAGGTAAAAAATCAGTTGAAATAAAAAATATATTTTCATCTGACTTTAAAAATGTAACAACTTTCTATACCGTTAATTTTATTAAAGGCGGGTTTGTAATTGTATCTGCCGATGACAGAATTCAACCCATCTTAGCATATTCAACCGAAAACACTGCTCCTAAACAAGTTACAAATACTGAAGTTCGTTTTTGGCTGGAAAATTACAATAAGGAAATTCAATTTGCAATTGAAAATAATTTATTTTTTCCTGATGTTAAAAAAACATGGCAATCAATTGAGAACAGAACCTATAAAGAAAACAACACTAAAGATGTATCACCTTTATTAACAACCACTTGGGATCAAGGAGGAGCATATAATGATTATTGTCCTTCAAATACACCTGTTGGTTGTGTTGCAACTGCCACAGCTCAAATTATGAATTTTTGGGAATTCCCGGCTACAGGTGTTAGTGAACATCATTATACCGATCCGGATTACGGTTTACTTTCGGCTGATTTTTCTCAAGGAAATTATGATTGGGCAAACATGCCTGATAATTCCGGAAATAATGCAATTGCATTATTAATGTATCATTGCGGTATTTCTGCTGATATGGATTATGATGCAGCAGGTTCGGGTGCTCAAATATATGACGCAGCAATGGGCTTGACAAATTATTTTAAATATGACCAAACAACATTGAATTTTCATGAAAAAAGTGCATTCACAGATAATGAATGGATAAATATATTAAAAGCTGAATTAGATTTGTCCAGACCAATTCTATATGCCGGATTTAGTGACGCATCCGGAGGGCATGCATTTGTTTTTGACGGCTATAACAGCTCTGATCAATTCCATATAAACTGGGGCTGGAGCGGAAGTTATAACGGTTATTTCAGTATTGGTTCACTTTCTCCCGGAGCTGCTAATTTTAATGACGGTAACCAAATTGTTACAGGTATTCAACCTTCAGCTGCCGGTGAAGAAAAATTTTATATGGTAAGACAATTTTCCGGTTTTCCGAATACTTCTGAATATCCCGGATACATTGACGGTGTTGACGAAAATGTTGCATGGGCAACAGGCAGAGACGGAAGTGGTAACGGACAAGACTATACAGATTTCACAAGAACCGTTAACGGAGGTATTGATTGGACGGGAGCTGCAGTATCTACTGATGCTGATGCATTTTCTATGATATTTGGTTTAAATGCCGATACAGCTTATATTTCTGCATACGGAAACGGTTCAAAAAATCATGTACTGCGGACTTACGACAGAGGTATTACTTGGAATCCGATTCTCAATGGAGCAGGAAGTTCAAGTTTCTTTAATGTGGTTCATTTTTTTAATGAAAATGACGGTTTTTCACAAGGTGATCCTGACGGAGGAGAATTCGAATTATATACGACAACCGACGGTGGTGATAATTGGTCAAGAGTTGACGGAACAAACATCCCCAATCCTCTCAGTGGAGAATACGGTATTGTAGGATATTACACAGCTGTAGATAATAATATTTGGTATACAACAAATATGGGCAGAGTTTATTATTCTTCTGATAAAGGATATACATGGAATGTCAGTACAATATATTCCGGTTCTTACACTACAAATATTGAAATTGCTTTTGATGATAATGCTTTAAACGGACTTGCATTAGTTTCTATTTCTAACGGAGCTGCTCATGTAGGAAATGAATATTATCAAACAACAGACGGAGGTGCTAGTTGGATACAAATTACACCGACCGGAAATGCGTATTACGGAGGAATTTCATCAATACCCGGAAAAGATAATACTTTTGTAAGTGTCGGTTCTGACTATCAAACGCCTTATATGGGAGTTTCTTTAAGTACAGACGGAGGTTTAACATGGGTTAATGCTCCTGACTATTATCAAGCAGTTCAAATGATAGGTGTTGACTTTGTTAGTGCAAACAAAGGCTATATCGGAACTTTCTGTGAAGAATTTACCGGAGGAATGTATGTAGGCAGAATGTTTGATTTAATTTATGCTGATTATTCTCAAAAAGATGCAGCTAATAATACAAATTATTTTTGTACAAATTCAGATGTAACTTTTACAAATGAATCTTCCGGTGATGCAGACAGTTATTCATGGGATTTTGGCACTGATGCAACACCTCCTGTCGGAACAGGTATTGGTCCTTTTGATGTTCAATATTCATCAACAGGAACAAAAACGATAACACTTACGGTTAATAATTCAGGAAACGGTGATAATGACATATTTACTAAGGATATTATTGTTACAGGTGTTACTCCGGCAGATATTGATACAATATACGGTGCAATTAATCATAATTTAGCAACAGAAACTTATAACGTTAATAACCAAAGTGAAGTAATTTTTAATTGGTCTTTAAGCTCTGCAAACTGGGAAGGCAGCAGTACAACAAATACCATTGAAGTTACCTTTAATCAAGGCGATGTCGGAACAATTTCAACTTATGCAAAAAACGGATGCGGAGAAGGTGCTCCATATATTTTAAATGTAACGAGTACAGTTGGGATAGAAGATATAATCTCACATACAACAATTTATCCTAATCCGGCAACTGACTATATTATTTTAACAGATTTAAATGATTGTAATTTGAAAATTTTTGAAATCTCCGGTAAATTAATACTGTCAAAAGAAATAAATTCAAATAAACATAAATTAAATATCTCTAATTTAAAAGCCGGAAGCTATATCATTAAAATATCAAAGAATAATATAATTGCTTCCTCA
>JANTGL010000026.1 GCA_024762915.1 Bacteroidales bacterium
TTGTAAAATTTTTATTCTTAAATTATGATTTTAATATTGTAATTGCTACATTTTTTGCCTCTTTATTTGTGGGAATTTTCAGTATTCCGTTTGCATATAAAATTCATAAACCGATTGTTGTTTTCGGAATACCTTCTATTATTCCTATGATTCCCGGTTATTTTGCTTATAAAACGATATTGGGAATGCGAATGTTTACTTTTTTCGATGCTGATGAAATAAATCGAAATATAGCACTTAATTCAATCTTTTCAAACGGTTTTACGACCTTATTTATATTGCTGGCCATTACGGTCGGTGTTGCATCGCCCTTATTAATTTTAGGTAAAGATTTTGCAAAAAAGTTGAAAGATTAAAAAATCACCAGTAAATTTTTTATTGATTACTGATGATTTTTCATACGTAATTTTATTTCTTTTTTTTCGGAATAATAATTATTGTTGCATTCGGATTACGCTTTTGTAAAAGCGTTTCGAATTCTTTAGCTTCCGCATCGGTAATGTCAATATTTTTTGCTCTTAACATTAATAAATAAGGAAGACCTAAAAGATAATCCAAACTTTTAGCTTTTATTTTAGATTCCGAACAATCAATATCTTGCAGACTTTTAACTAATTGAATCGGTCGCAAGGATTCCACTTTAGTTTTTGAGCAATCCAAACGTTGAAGGTTTTTTAATTTGGATAAAGGTGTCAAATTATCAACATTACTTTCACTGCAATTTAAATACATCAATTCGGGCATATAATTTACACCGTCAAGAGAAAAAAGAGAAATATTCTGAGAAACATCCAGTGTCGTAAGCATCTTTAAATCTTTTAAAATTCTTAAATCAACAATAGTTGTATAATGAACGTCTAAATCTCTTAATCTTTCTAAATTACGCAAGGGAACCAAACTTTTCACCATCGTATTTCCGCAATTTACTTTTTCAAGATTATTTAAATAAGAAAGCGGAATAAGTGAATTGATATTATCATTATCGGAACAATCAAGTTCTTTCAGATTAATTAATCCGCCGATACCGTCCAGACTTTGTAAACCGCTGTTTCCGGCTTTAATAATTTCAAGCATTTGTAAAGCTTCGGCAGGGGCTAAGGTTTTAATGTCTTTATTGTCTTCTATGTCCAGAAATACCATTTTCCCGATTTCCTGAAGTTGTTCGTCGGTCGGTGTAACATCTTTCCCTTTAAAATGTTGTTTTTGAATCACTTTTTTCCATGCCGGAGATAAGGAATTCCACCAATCGCGGTCGGTTGATTGTGCCGAAACAGTTGCTGAAAGAATAATTGAAAAAAAAGCAGCAAAAAGATATTTTAAAAATGGCTTCATAATTATTAATTTAAAAGTTAAAATTGTTATTGTCTGTATTCTAATTTGGCTTCTAATTTTCTTCCGTATCCGTCGTCAAAAGAAATTAATGTCGGGTAAAAATCACTTTGCAAGTCGCGTGCTTCAATTCTGAATGTTGTAATTGGTGCTGCATTGTCCAAACTTGACCAAATCTCAAATTCTAAATTGTCAGAATTGTAACTTCCGTTAAACCAATACAAATTTTGTGTCATCGGAAAAGTAACGGGAAATTTAGATGTTGAACTTGTATGTCCGCTTTCTTTTTCGTGATGTCCTGCAAACCATAAATCGACCCAAACATCTGCACCTATATATGTATCCGGTAACCAAACGGTGACTTCGTCAACAAGAAGATCCGTCGGAGGTGCTTTAATAATCATTTGGCGTGAGAATTTAGACGTGTCACTGTTGCAAATTGCGTTCAATAAGCATGTGTAAGTTCCTTGAGACTCAAAAATATGTGTCGGATTTTTAACGGTTGAAGTATCTCCGTCACCAAATTCCCAAAGAAAGGAAGTTGCATGTTTTGAATAGTTTTGAAATTCAACATTAGCCGGAGCCCACAAAGAATCGCTGTACGATGCGTAGTCCCAATCGGAATAAGCCGCAGTTGAATCTGCTGTTAAATACAAAGAAATACTTTTAGAATCAAATGATTTATTTTGTTTAATTGACAAAGTAACTTTATAAATTCCTTCTTCTTGATAAATATGAACAGCTTCTTTATCGTGTGAGCTTGTATTATCTCCGAAATCCCAAGTATATTCTAAATCTTTGGTTCTGTGCTCGGCATCCGGATAAAAATAAACAACATAGGGAGCAGAACAATTTTCAACACTGTCGGTAATACCGAAAATTTCAACATGTCCTTTACAATTTGACAAAGAAACGGCAAGAAAAATTACAAATACGGGAATAATAAAGCTTAACAGCTTAAGTTGTACGTTTGTTTTCATTTGATTAAGGTTTAATGTAATAATACTTTGTAAAGATACAAAAAAAGAACCAAAATCAAATTTGATTGAAAATTTTTGACGAAAAGATTTAAACATTAAAACGAATATTCAGAATATCACCGTCTTGTACAATGTAAGTTTTTCCTTCAACATGAAAATGCCCTTTTTCTTTACACTTTTGCTCTGAACCGAATTCGATAAAATCATCATAATGCATCACTTCGGCACGAATAAAACCTTTCTGTAAATCACTGTGAATAACACCTGCAGCTTCAGGGGCCGTCATGCCTTTTTTTAGTGTCCATGCATGAATTTCTTTCGGTCCTACGGTAAAGAATGTTTGCAAATTTAATAAATCAAAAGCGGCACGAATAAGTTTGTCAACTCCGGGTTCGTTTAATCCGGCATCTTCCAAAAATTCTTTGCGTTCTTCTATGGTTTCCAATTCCGAAATATCAGCTTCTAATGCAGCTGCGATGGTTAATATTTGTGCATCTTCGTCTTTTAATGCTTCCGTTACGGCTTCCGTATATTTATTCCCGTTAACAGCAGATGCTTCATCAACATTGCAAACATACATAACGGGTTTTATTGTCAGAAGATTCAAATCTTTTACATGTTTTTTATCTTCTTCCTTAATCGGAGCAGAATGAGCCGGTTTAAAATTTTCAAGATGTTCTTTATAAATTTTCAAAACTTCGAGACCTTTGACAGCCTCTTTATCATTTGATTTTGCAATTTTTTCAAGACGCGTGATTTTTTTCTCAACCGATTCCAAATCTTTTATTTGCAATTCGAAATTCAGGATTTCCATATCTCTTACGGGGTCAATCGAATCTTCGACATGCGGTAAATTGTCATCATCAAAACATCTTAAAACATGAATTAATGCATCGGTATTTCTTATGTCACCCAAAAATTTATTGCCGGTTCCTTCACCTTCGCTTGCCCCTTTTGCAATACCCGGAACATCAATAATGTCAACGACCGTCGGAATTATTTTATCCGTCGGTTGATGTTTTTCAAGTTCGTATAATCTTTGGTCGGGAACTTTTATGGTTCCGAGATTTGATTTATCTGTACTGAAACTGAAATTGGTAACTTCCGCTTTTGTTTCAGAAAAGCAGTTGAAGATTGTTGTTTTTCCGATGTTTGTAAGTCCTACGATTCCGCATTTAAGAGCCATTTTTTATCTTTTTTGTTTTAAAGGACTGCAAAATTAGTTATTTATTTCGGAAAATTGAATTTTCATTTTCTGAATTAAATTTTTCTTGAGTGATATAAATTACAAAACTTTCAAAAAAATCATCTTAATTTTATATTTTTGCAACACTTAAAATTTAACATAAAATAATTTATATATAATGATTGAAAAATATTTAAAACACGAAGCCGAAAGAAATGCAATGGGAATTCCTGCATTGCCTTTAAATTCGGAGCAAGCGGAAGGGGTATGCGAATTACTTCAAAATCCGACAAAAGGGCAGGAAGATTTTTTAATGAATTTATTTACCGAACGTATTTCTCCGGGGGTTGACCCGGCAGCACAAGTAAAAGCCGAATTTTTACATCAAATTATTAATGGTACTAAATCATCTCCTTTAATCTCAAAGAAAAAAGCCGTTGAAATTCTCGGAACGATGTTGGGCGGTTATAATGTTGCCCCTTTAATTGATACGCTTTCAAAAGATGAATTAGCAGAAGATGCCGTTAAAGCACTCGGGCAAACAACTTTTGTTTATGATGCTTTTCAAACAGTTGCCGATTTATCAAAAACAAATACTTTTGCAAAAAAAGTTGTTGAATCATGGGCAAATGCCGAATGGTTTACTTCAAAATCGGCGCTTCCGGAACATATAAAAGTGAAAGTTTTTATGGTTGAAGGCGAAACCAATACCGATGATTTATCTCCTGCAAGTGATGCTTGGAGTCGTTCGGATATTCCTTTACATTCACTTTCAATGTTGAAAGCTCGCAAAGCCGGAAGTTTGGAAGAAATCGCAAAATGGAAATCGGAAGGTCATAAAGTGGCTTATGTCGGTGATGTTGTGGGAACCGGTTCTTCCAGAAAATCAGCTACAAACAGTGTGTTGTGGCATATGGGTGAAGACATTCCTTTTGTCCCGAATAAAAAACGAGATGCTGTCGTAATCGGAAGCGTTATTGCACCGATATTTTTTAATACGGTCGAGGATTCGGGCGGTTTGCCGTTGACAACTGATGTTTCTAAATTAAATCACGGTGATGTCATTAATATTGATACGGTTAACGGAAAAATTACTTCCGAAAGCGGAGAAACTCTTTCAACGTTTGAAATAAAACCTAATACTTTAGCGGATGAATTCAGAGCCGGCGGACGTATTCCTTTAATAATCGGAAGAAAATTGACTTCCGATGCAAGAAAATTTCTCGGTCTGGGCGAAAGTCCTGTTTTCAAAAAACCGAATAATCCGGTTCCTAAACCGAACCAAGCTTATACTTTGGCTCAAAAAATGGTCGGTAAAGCATGTGATATGGAGGGTGTTTTGCCCGGAATGGCGGTTGAACCAAAAATGACAACCGTAGGGTCGCAAGATACAACAGGACCGATGACAGCTGATGAAATTACGGAATTGGCATGTTTAAAATTCCAATCTGATTTTTATTTGCAAACATTCTGTCACACAGCTGCTTATCCCAAGGAAACTGATACAAAAATGCACCAAATGTTACCGAAATTTACAACGGTTCGTGAAGGTGTTTCCTTATTTCCCGGTGACGGTGTAATTCATTCATGGCTCAACAGAATGTTATTACCTGATACGGTGGGAACCGGGGGCGATTCTCACACTCGATTTCCGCTTGGTATTTCATTTCCCGCCGGATCGGGATTAGTTGCTTTTGCAGGTGCTTTGGGTAGTATGCCTTTGGATATGCCGGAATCTGTTTTAGTTAAGTTTAAAGGAAAAGCAAAACCCGGAATTACCTTGAGAGATATTGTTAATGCCATTCCTTTATGGGCAATTAAAGAAGGGCTGATGACGGTTGAAAAAGAGAATAAGAAAAATATTTTTAACGGCAGAATTTTGGAAATGGAAGGCATGCCGGATATTACTGCCGAACAAGCTTTTGAATTAACGGATGCTGCCGCAGAGAGAAGTGCTGCTGCCGCAACATACAAATTATCAGAAAATTCGGTTGCGACTTATTTGCGTTCAAATGTTGCCCTTTTGAATAAAATGATTAAAGACGGATACGGATTTGCTCCGACAATACAAAGACGTATTGATGCTATGGAAGAATGGTTGAAAAATCCGAAATTGATGTCGAGAGATGAAAATGCGGAATATGCAGCTGTTATTGAAATTGATTTATCGGAAATTAAAGAACCGATTGTTGCATGCCCGAATGATCCGGATGATGTAAAATATATTTCCGAAGTTGCCAATACTCCTGTTAATGATGTATTTATCGGTTCATGTATGACCAATATCGGTCATTACAGAGCGGCTTCTAAAATATGGGAAGGCTTTGATAGGAATGCGGATGTGCGAACCTATGTTGTTCCTCCGACAAGAATGGATCAGGCAAAATTGAAATCGGAAGGCGAATTTTCAAAATTTAATAAGATGGGGGCACGCATTGAACTTCCCGGATGTTCTATTTGTATGGGAAATCAATTGAGAGTTCCGGATGGTGCCGTGGTTTTCTCAACATCAACCAGAAACTTTGATAATCGAATGGGCCGCGGGGCACAAGTATTTTTAGGTTCGGCTGAAATGGCTGCAATTGTTTCCGGTTTAAAACGAATTCCGACGGCTGAAGAGTATTTTGAATATTATAATAAATATGTGAAACCAAACGAAAATACGATTTATAAATACCTCCAATTTGATGAAGATGCTGATTTTGATAAAGTTTATCACAGAAGAGAAATATAAAAACAAAAATTCAGAGCTGCATTTTAAATGCAGCTCTTTTTTGTATCGGAAGATTGAAGAAAAAAAGATATATTTCTCTTTTTAAATTATATTTGTAAGATTATTAACTTAATAAATTTTATATCATGAAAACACTATTTTCAATTATTTTTATCAGTTCATTAATTTTCACATCGTTAAATGCACAAAATTGTGAAGCATACATTCCGACTAAAGTAGGTCAAAAACTGATGTTTCAAACAAGTAATAAAAAAGGAAAAGTACAAAGTTATTACTCGCAAGAATTATTTTCTAAAAAAGATAAAGACGGCGGAACGGCTTTTAAAATTATTCAAACTTCATATGATACAAGTAAAAAAAGAGAGATTACAAATCAAGATACGCTTGAATTTTTTTGTAAAGATAATACATTCTATATTGATATGAGTACATTTCTAAATGAAGAACAAATGAAAGCGTATGATGAATCACAAATAACAACGGACTATAAAAATATAGGTTATCCTGTTAATCTTAAACCCGGAATGACATTGGAAGACGGTTATGTTGAGGCAACAATCAATGCCGGAGTACCGATTGTCTTCAGAACGGATATTACAAACAGAAATGCTGAAGCATACGAAACAGTCACAACAACTGCCGGGACTTTTAAAACAATTAAAGTTTCACAGGACTTGAAAGCAAAATTTGCATTTATGAATTTGAAAATGCATACTGTTACTTGGGTAAAAAGTAATATCGGCAACATAAAATCTGAAACTTACGATAAGAATGATAAATTAATTTCTGTTACGGAACTTATCAGTATAGAGTAAAACTGTCAATTTATTGACTTTTTCATTTATATGTTGTAAATTTAGCTTTCTTAATCTTTAATATTCATATTATGAAAAAGCACATACAAATATTAATTAACACACTTTTTATAAGTGTGTTTTTATTTTCTTTTTTGAGTTGTAACGATACCCAGGAAGGGAATACAAATAATTATTTGACAAATAAACTTGATTCTTTCGTAAAAGCAGAGAACAAGTTAATTGCTGAAGATAATAATTTAAAAGATACGGCTGTCAAAGATGAAACGGAAGAATTAAATTCCGAACTGCAAACGGGAAATAATTATAATAGCGATTATAAATTAAAGGGGAAACCCGATACGATCGTGATTGAGTTTGATGCAAATAATAAATTGTTGATTCCCGGGATCTTACCGAGTGTTTATGCAGAAGAAAATCCGACTTCTGATATGTTTGTGAGCTATTCTTTCCTGCTTAAACATGATACAATTTTTTTTCCCTTGAGTGAAAGTGTCGGAATTGAAGGGAATGAATTATTATTTGACACAAATAAAGATTTTGAAACAGTTAGTGTATTATGCGATGCACAAGCCGGAATATTTTTTAATGAAGACGGTTCCGGCGGTATGCGGGAAGAATTTAAAGGAGAAAAATTTGATAATTATCCCGCAAAACAAACTGAAGAATATACTTATGAAGTTCCAAAATTTGAAGGAGTTGAGGATGCATTTACGGAAGATATTATTGCAAAAGCAGATGCAAAAGTTAAATCAAACGAATTGTTAAGTTATGATTTTAAGATTTCTGAAGTTACGATAGAAATTCAATATATTTTAAAAGGGAAAAAATACAAAAAAACACTTGTTTTTAATTATGAATACGGAGATTGAAAAGAAAAAAAATAAAGGTTTTGCTTTAGTTTTTTATCTTGACTTTCTCATCTAAATGTTGTAATTTTAAATTTCTTAATCTTTATAATTTATATTATGAAAAAGCACATACAAATATTGATTAACACACTTTTTATAAGTGTGTTTTTATTTTCTTTCTTGAGTTGCAACGATACACAAGGAAAAGAGAAAAATACGGATGAATTTATGATTGAATCAGACTCTGTTTCAAAAGCAATAAATGAAAAAATTGCCGAAAATAATTTTATGGATACGGTCGTAAAAGATGAAGAAAAAAACGAAGAAGACATTAAAGAAACTGTTTCGAATGATGATTATAAATTAAAAGGGAAACCCGATACGATTGTGATTGAGTTTGATGCAAATAATAAATTGTTAATTCCCGGAATGTTACCGAATGAACATGAAGAAGAAAATCCGACTACTGCTATGTTTGTATCTTCTTCTTTATTGCAAAAACATGATTCAATTTTTTTTACTTTAAATGATATTTATGCAATTGACGGGAATATTGAGGGTAATGAATTATTTTTTGAAACCGACAAAAACTTTAAATTAATCAATATAAATTGTAATGCTTTTGCAGGTATTTTTTTTAGTGAAGACGGTACTTGGCAAGAATTCGGAAATTATGAATACGGAAAAGAACCTTTAAAACAAGTTGATGAGAAAATATATGAAGTCCCGACATTTGAGGGCATTGCAGAAGTTGTTCCGAATAAGATAATAGAGAAAGCCGATAAAAAAACAAATGAGAATGATTTGTTGAGTTATGACATTTATATTTCAAAAGTACTTATTGAAATTCAATATTCAATCAACGGAAAGAAATTTAAAAAAACACTTGTTTTTGATTATGAATACGGTGATTGACGTTTTATATTGTTAAAAGACCAGTAATCCGATTGTGAAAATTACAAATCCTGCGAGCATTAATAATAATGTATAAGGAAAAATTTGTTTGGCTTTTAATCCGGTAATTGCCAAAAGCGGTAATGCCCAAAAGGGTTGCAACATATTTGTAAGTTCATCGCCGTATGCCAATGCCATTACACTTTTTGAAACAGGAACGCCGAGTTGCTTGGCTGCTTCCGTAATAACAGGACCTTGAACGGCCCATTGACCGCCGCCGCTCGGAACAAAAATGTTTACAAGACCACCGCTGATTAGTGTATAAACGGAAAATGTATTTTGATTTGAAACAGAAACAAAAAAATCGGTTAAGACTTCGGTTAATCCGGAATATTTCATGACACCCATAATTCCGGCATAAAGCGGAAATTGAATTAATATACCGGATGCTCCCTTCACGGCTTCGGTAACGGCTTTTGTAAATGAAAAAATGGTTCCGTGAAACAACAATGCCAAACCGAATAATATAAAATTGATGTAATTTAAATTCAGAACGCTGATGTTTCCTGCTTGAATTGATTTGTAAATTCCGGCAATTAATATCGGAATTGAAAGAAAAAAGGCAAATATTCTTGAGAAATCAAGCTTTTCGGCACCTTTAACGGTTTTTTTATCAGATGTTTTTATTTGTATTTTGTGTGTTAGTTTTACGTTTTTAGCTTTGGCTTTTTTCCCGATGAGGTACATTAATATCGGTAAAATAACAATTAAAGTTATGCTGATTACAATATTCATTTGAGAAAAAACGGTTTCTGATAAAGAAATAACACCGATTTTATCGACAAGAAAATGGCTTTGTTCTGCGACTTTCAACGGTGCCGAACCGGATAAACCGCCGTGCCAAACCATTAAACCCGAATATCCGGCGGCACCAATCAAGGGATAATTTAATTTGTATCCTTTTTCAGCGGCAAATTCGCCTGTTTTTCTTGCCAAAACAGCACCGAAAATCAGACCCAGACCCCAATTAAAGAAACTGACAAGAACGGTAAAAAAAGTTACCGTAAAGGCAGCCGCAGCCGTATTTGTTCCGCTTTGTGAAAAAATACGAATAAGTCTGTCAATCGGTTTTGTTAAAGCCAATGTGTGCCCCAGAACCAGCATCAACATCATTTGCATTCCGAATTTTAATAAATCCCAAAAACCGGATTCCCAAAAATCCAAAAGTTTAAAAACAGGTGTTTCGGAAGCGTTCCTTATCGGTGTCATAAAATAGGCCGCAATAAAACTGATTAGGGTAAGAATAATTGCAATACTGAAAGGAGAGGGGAGTATTTTTGTAAGAAAGCGTAATGTTTTTTTTGAAAAAGACATCATATACGGATTATTCTTGAATATATTTCCCCAAAATAGTTACCAATTCATCTTTTTTTATCGGTTTTGTAATGTAGCCGTCGCAACCGGCATTAAAACTGATTTGTTTTTCATTTTCAAAAGCATATGCAGATTGAGCAATAATCGGCAAATCGGGAAACATTTTTTTAATTTCGGAAGTTGCAAAATTACCGTCTTTTCCGGGAAGTTGGATATCCATAAGAATTAAATCAAAATCAATATCTTTAACAATTTCAATGGCTTTAACAGCTGTATTTACATGATGAATATCCGGTTTGAATTCGTCAAGAATTTCGACAAAATAGGCAAAATTTACAGGGTCGTCTTCCACAATTAAAAGTTTTTTTCCTTCAAGATTTAAATCGGTATTAACCGGGGAATTTTGTTTATAATCTTTAGCTTTTTTATAAGGAATCGAAAAATAAAATTCAGATCCTTTGTTAAGTTCGGATATAACCCAAATTTTACCGCCGAGCAATTGTGTGCATGCTTTTGAAATAGAAAGACCCAGTCCGGTTCCGCCGTATAATTTTTCGGTATTTTCAGAGGCTTGACTGAATCGTTCAAAAATATCTGAAAGTTTATCTTTCGATATGCCAATTCCGGTATCTTTCACAAAAAATACAATTTGTGTTTGTTCTATTTTGTAACCAAACTCAATTGTTCCTTCTTCAGTAAATTTCACTGCATTGTTAATCAAATTTGAAAGAATTTGTTTTAATCTTGTTTCATCAGAAAAAATTACTGTTTCTTTTTTTGTTTTAGGAATATTTAGGATTAATTCAACATGATGTTTTTGCTTTCCGGTTTTATAAGAATAAAAAAAAGTATATTGTTCTTTCAATAAATCAGTAATATTTACAGGTGCTTTAAGTATTTTGAATTCGCCTGCATCCAGTTTGGAAATATCAATAATATCATTAATAATATTAAGTAAGTGATTTCCGCTGTTGACAATTATTTTAATATATTCTTTTTTCTTTTCTTCGGAAATATTCGGATTTGCCAGTAATTGCGTAAATCCTAAAATACCGTTCATGGGTGTCCTTATTTCATGCGACATATTGGATAAAAAGGCAGATTTCAAGCGATTACTTTCTTCGGCTTTTTCTTTTGCAATAAGAAGTTCTTCATTCAGTCCCTTAAGTTTTCTTCCGGATTCCAGTAACTCTTCGTTCAGCGCCGCATATTCTTCATTTTGTGCTTCAATTTCATTGTTTTTTGCTAATAATTTTTCTTCTGCTTTAATTCTGTCCGTAATATCAACACTTAGCGTTAAAATAAATTCAACTTTGCCTTTGGCATTTTTAATCGGTTGCCCGGTACGTATTACGGTTACTTCAGAGCCGTCTTTTTTAAGCATTTTAATTTCGGCTGTCTGTATTTTTCCCTGAAGTAACAGAGGAAACTTTTCCTTAAACTGAAGCAAATCTTCCGGATGAATAATTTCGGATAAATGTTTGCCTGTGAGTTCTTCTTTCGTATAATTTAGTATCTTGGCCGTTCCGGGGCTGATGTCCGTAATAACCCCTTTAGTATCAATAATTTCACCTCCGTATGGAAGCAATTCAAATAATAATCGGTATTTCTCCTCACTTTTTTTTATTTTTTCTTCCGCTTTTAATCTTTCACTGATATCTCTTGAAACAGTATGTACATATTTTTGATTTCCGATTTTGATTATTTTCGCCGAAATTTCGGCAGGAAATATGGATCCGTCTTTTTTTATGTGTGCAGATTTAAATGATACTCTTTTCCCTTGTATTAATTTTACGGAAAATTTAAAATATTCCGATTTGTTTTTACCGATAAAAATTTCGGATACTTTTTTCCCTTTTAATTCTTCTATTTTGTAGTTGAGTGCTGATAATGCCGCAATATTAGCATCGTTTACCGTTGGTTGATTTTTTTTATTAAGTTTAAAAAGAATCATAAAATCGGCAGCATTATTAAAAATTTCTTTGAAACGTTCTTCACTTTCAATCAAGGATTTTTGAAGGATATCTTCTTTTGATAAATCCTTCATTATACAAATCAAACTTCCGTCAGAAAGTTTTTTGGATGTCATTTCAATTAAAATAGTTTCTCCGTTTTTTTTAGTTATATGTCTTTTATTTTTAATCGATTCTCCTTCAAGCACTAAATCAAATCTTAATGGTTGTTGTTTAAGGATTTTAGATTTAAATAAGTTTGATATATTCATTCCCAATAGCTCATCCTCGGAATAACCTGTAAGTTTTGAAGCGTATTCATTGGTTAAAATAAAATCTCCTTTTTTATTTCCTTTAAAAACGGCATCTGTTTCTTCATTAATAAGAAGTTCGTAATCGTCTTGGCTTAAATCTTTTACGGGGCTGAAAAATTTTGTATGTAACTGTTTTTTCAGGGCACTATTTTTTTGCGATAATTTTTCAATTTCGGCAATAAGTTCTTTTTTTGATTTATTTGAAAAAAATTTCATAACAAGAATATACAGTTCGATACAAATTTTAATTAATACAAATATACAAATTTATACTTTAAAGGAAGAAAACTTTTTGTGAAGTGTTTTAAGGATATAAAAAAACGCACTTTAAAAAGTGCGTTTCAGTACCTGAGGCCGGGGTCGAACCGGCACGACATTGCTGTCATTGGTGTTTGAGACCAACGCGTCTACCAATTCCGCCACTCAGGCATGCGGTAATAAGGTTTGCAAAATTAGGGAAATGTTTTTTATTGCAAAAATTATTTTTCAATTTATAAATAAAAGTTTAGTTACGAAAGTTTCACTGCCGTCGTCATTTGTACAAAAAATGAGGTAAACACCGGTATTTACTTTTCTTCCGTCAAAGGTTTTTCCGTTCCAAACGGCTTGTCCGCCCAGTGCCGTTGTTTCAAAAACAACATCCCCGGAAATATCGGTAATTTTCACATTGACATCTGAAGCTAAACCGGTTACGGTTATTTTTCCGTCATATCCCGGACGTACGGGATTCGGAAATACGTACACATCCCCGAATGTATCTCCGCCTTCGGTTGCTTCTCCTCTGTATGACATAATTCCTTTGTCGGTCAGAAAGAAAACTTCACCTGATTGCGGGTTAATTGTTATGTCATTTATGGTGTTGGAAATTAACGGACTGTTGTATTTATCAAAATGAAGGATTTCTTCTTTTCCGTTTTCCGAAACAAGAAAAACCCCTGAACTTTGTGTCCCTAACCATTTTCTGTTTCCTCCGTCTGTTTCAATATCGGTAATAATATCCGTATTTAAAAGGTATTGTTCGGTTGTATCTTTACCGTAGGAGGTTAATTGAATTCTGTCGGCATAAAAATCATTTTCAAAAGCATTTTCATAATTGTAATAAATTACAACACCGTCACCTGTTCCCAACCAAATATTACCGTCTTTATCCGATGAAAAAGCCGTCACATTCGTTGAAATTTGTTCACCTTCACTTGTCGTCGGAATGATTATTTTAGACCGATCATCTTCTTTGTTTAAGGGCGTATTGTTATCATCAAAAACTAAAAGACCTTTGCTGTCTCCGAGTTCAACCCATTTAAAATTATTATCGGTTACATAAATAGTGTTAGCATAATCATTCGTAATTGTTCCGTTAAAATTAAAACTTTGCCATTGGTCGTCTTCTGTTTTTACGGAAATTGGTTCGCCGACGCCTTGGTTTGTCATCCATAAATTGTTATTTTTATCGAAAACCATTCCGCTTATTCTGATAAACCCGTAGGAATACCCCGAAATAGCTTGTAATGTACTGTTTAATTGATTGTATGAATTTGTCCATTCATTATTTAAAAATTCGTAAACCCCGTATCCCCAGGAACCGAAAAACAGATTATTGTTATCTTTCGGATTAACGGCTAAACAGAAAAAATTTCGTGCCGTGTCCGATGAAATATGGTAACTTTTCCATTTTTCATTAAGGAATACATTGTATGTCGGTTGATACCAACCGGTTGATTTGTTATTCCCGTCAGTTGTAATTAGGGTATTTTTATAAGCAAATGCTTTTGCCGTAAAATTATTATAAGTCCCGTTCGGATATGCATAAACGGCTGATCCGTTTGTTTCATAAACAAATCCGATGCGATTATCTGCAAATAAAATGTGATCGTTATCATCAAGAATCGCAAAATTAATATATGGTTCGGCCGTAAAGCCGTTAAAGTCATACAAATCATAGGTTCTTAGGACACTTAATGAAGAACTGAATATTTTTGCGTAGTTTTTTGAGCTTAGAATTATTTTATTCCCGGTGACATTTATTGAACGTAATTCGTCAATTTCTTCTTCAAATAATTGCCAGATATTGTTTTTTTTAATATACAAAGTATCCTTTCCCTGTATTGTATCAATCTGATTTGCAAATAAGTAATTATCAAATGATTGAACAAAATTATACTTGAAATTATTATTGGGTATGTCGGGGACTAAATTCCAATTTCTGTAATCGGCAAGATTTGAATTTGAAAAATCGGCAAAATAAAGACCTTTGTCAGTTGCAGCATAAAGATTTGTTCCGTCATAAGTTATATCATTGATTTTTACATATGATGCATTATCACCGATAAAATACGTATCACTGAATTCTAATTTATCCGTATCCAGCAGTACAATCCCGAAACCGCAGGAAAGATAGGCCGTATTTCCGATAAATGTGATGTGATAAACGGTTTTATCAGTGCTGATAAGTTTACGTTTAATTTCCGAAAGATTATAAATGACATTGTTTTTTAAAATATCAATATTTGAGTTTTTGTATGCAATTATCAATGCATTATTTGCTTTATTGTATGCCAATGTTTGAATTTCAGCATCAGAAAAACCTTCAATTTTTGTAAGTTTTTCAATTGTTCCTTCTTCTTTATCATAAGAAAAAACGGCATTTTCTCCGGCAATATATACTTTGTTTCCGGCATCTGCCAAGCAAGTTGCTTTTTTATAGGAAAAATGGTCGCGCCATTTTCCGACGGCTATTTGTGATTGACTGTTCAGAAATAATACCGAAAATATCAGAATTAAGAAATATTTAATGTTTCGATTCATAAAATGTAAATTGATAAGCTAAAAGTTTTAACGAAAATTTTGAATCAAAATTGCCTATAAACGTGCTAAGAATTTAATGAGTTTTTGAGTTGCCAAAGCTCGATGGCTTATTTTGTTCTTTTTATCAGCAGATAATTCGGCAAATGTTTCGGAATAACCTTCGGGTAAAAAAATCGGATCGTAACCGAAACCTCTTTTTCCTCTTTTTTCTTCTGTAATCCTACCTTTTATAATACCTTTGAATATATTTTCTTCCCCGTTTATAATCAGCGAAATAACAGTTTTGAAACGGGCTGTTCTGTTTGTTTTGTTTCGGAGTTCTTTCAGTACTTTTTGTACATTATCTTCATAAGAACAATTTTCGCCGGCATACCTTGCCGAATACACTCCGGGTGCACCGTTTAAAGCATTAATTTCCAGACCCGTATCATCGGCAAAACAATCAATTTTATATCTATTGTAAATGTAAAATGCTTTCTGTGAGGCATTACCTTCTATAGTTCTTTGTGTTTCAGGAATTTCTTCAAAACAATTAATATCTTTTAGGCTCAAAATTTCAAATTGATTCCCCAATATTTTTCTGACTTCTTCAAGTTTATGTTTGTTATTTGTTGCAAATACGAGTTTCATTTTTAAGTTACGAAAGTATAAATTAACTGAAATTATTTTCCGGTATGACCGAAACCGCCGGCACCGCGTTCTGTTTGTTCTAAAATTTCGACTTCTTCCCACTTAACGGTTTCGTGTTTTGAGATAATCATTTGACAAATCCTTTCTCCGTCTTTAATAACAAATTCTTCCGATGATAAATTAACTAATATAATTCCTATTTCACCTCGATAATCAGCATCAATTGTCCCGGGCGAATTTAGGACAGAAATACCGTGTTTGAATGCCAGACCGCTTCTCGGGCGAATTTGTGCTTCATAACCTTCGGGAAGTTCAATATATAATCCGGTTTTTATCAGAGTTCTTCCTAAGGGTTTTAATCTTATCGGTTTTTCAATATTTGCTCTTAAGTCCATACCGGCCGAAAGTGGTGTTTCATATGCCGGAAGTTGATGCTTTGAATTGTTGACAATTTTTATTTTTAACATAACCTTATTTGAATTATTATTCTGCAAATTTAATTTTTTACATTGCTTATCCTAAAATAAATTTTATAATTCAAGTGAAATTTACGTTATTTGTTGTTTC
>JANTGL010000027.1 GCA_024762915.1 Bacteroidales bacterium
AAGCATATTCCGTTAAGAAGTTCCAAAAAATCGGCATCGGAAACTTCGGTGAATAATTCATACCGCCGTTTTTCTCGTCAAAATTTGATTTTAGTCGCTTAACGGACATTTTTATTTTGTCGAAATCAAATTCAAATTTTTTTATATCAGGAAACTCAATTTCTGATTTTTGAATACCTGCTTGTATATTATCAGCCGTTTCAATAAACTTCATTTTATCAAGTATATAGGATTCCGATAAATTCACTAAAATCTTTTTCCAATCAATCGGTCTGAAATAAGTTCCGCCGTATACCGGTCTTCCGTCGGGTAAAGCAAAACAATTAAGGGGCCAGCCGCCTCTGCCGGTTATTAATTGAACAGCCGTCATATAAATATTATCCACATCCGGACGTTCTTCTCGGTCAACTTTAATACAAACAAAATTATCATTCATAATTTGAGCAATATCTTCATTTTCAAACGACTCGTGTGCCATCACATGACACCAATGACAAGCCGAATAACCGATACTGACAAGAATTAATTTATTTTCTTTTTTTGCCTTTTGCAAAGCTTCTTCGCCCCAAGGATACCAGTTTACGGGATTGTGGGCATGTTGCAATAAATACGGACTGTTTTCATGTATTAAATGATTGGTATATTTATGATTTTCAGTTTTCATTTTCTGAGGTTTATTTTTGGATACATTGCAATTTAAATTCAATAAAATTAACATTGTAATTAAATAAAATGATATTTTCATCTCTTTTTCTGCAAATATAAGTAATTTATATTAACTCTAAATAACAAACTCAATATTAAAAAAAACCCGTAAATTATTTGCAATATTGATAAAAAAGATTTATATTTCAAGTCATTTAAATTTTAACCTCAAAAACTCACTACCATGCTTACAAATACACAAAATGTAATTTTAATTCCGACTGATTTTTCAGAAGTATGTAACAATGCTGTTGAACATGGAATGGTTGTGGCAAAAGCTCTAAAAAGTCAAGTCTGGTTACTTCATGTCTTCGATAAAGATACCGAAAAATATCTAAATGAGAATAATCTGGAAGCAAGTGATATTGAAATAATGCTGAACCAAACAGCTGAAAAATATCATAAAAAATACGGTGTTTCGGTTGATACCTTAATGGAAACAGGTAGCCTGTTTGATAAAATTAAAGAAATAAACGAACGAATTAATGCAAAATTAATTATCCTGGGAACTCACGGAAAAATGGGTTTTCAAAGAATAGCCGGAAGTTATGTATTAAAAGTTGTAACTTCTACGAATACACCTACAATTGTCGTTCAAAAGAATTCAAATTCTGAAGGATATAAAAATATTATTTTTCCCATAACGGCTAATACCGAAGACCGACAAAAAGTGACATGGGCTGTCAGTATTGCCAAAACCTTTGATTCTACAGTTCATTTAATTCCGAAATTTGAATCAGAGAAATTTCATAAAACAAAAATCATGAATGTTACAAAGCAAATTAAAGACATCATGACAAAATACGGTGTTAAATTTGTGGATAAAGTTTCTTCACCCGAAGCCGGTAATTTTGCAAAACAAGTTATTGATTATGCCGTTGAAAATCATGCTGATTTAATTATGACATTGGTGAATAAAGATAAAGCATTCTTTTTCACATCTTGGGATGAACAAATAATTTATAATTCATCACAAATACCGGTGATTTGCATAAATCCCGTTGACACTAAAAAATCAACTTGGGCTAAAGGTTGGTAACAGCAACATTTTTTTCAAGAACAATTCAGAGACAAGCTATGTATTGTCTCTGTTTTGTTTTAAAACATAAAATAATTATTGTGTAAATATTTCCGTAAATTTTAAAAGTTTCTACTTTTGCAGCATGCCACTTTAGCTCAGCCGGTAGAGCAGCTCATTCGTAATGAGCAGGTCGTGGGTTCGAGTCCCATGAGTGGCTCTTTTACTTTTAAATTGCGAGAATAGCTCAGTCGGCAGAGCACGACCTTCCCAAGGTCGGGGTCGCGGGTTCAAATCCCGTTTCTCGCTCTGTTAAAAGACTTTAACAGAATTAGAATTTAAACTTGTCTTTATATCATTTCTTTCATTTTTAAATGTCTTTTTATATGGATATACATAAATCGATTGATTTCGAAAGTATCTTTACCGAATTCAGTAACAATTCCCGAACGTTGCAAAAATGTAAAATTATCGATAATTTCAGCTTCTTCTTTTTTCATAATCCGTGCAATTTTTTTCACATTCAAGCGACGATGCATGATAAATTGTTTCAACATGTCATTCATTTCATCAGAAAAATAATTTAATGCAGAAACATCAACGGTTTCAGGCGAATTAATAACAATATCATTTTGATTGTAGCTTTGAATTTTCGAAATCCACGTATGAACGGCTATTCCGATATTTCCGTCGGTAAACTTAACATAATCTTCAAAAAGTTTATCGAATTCGGCCGGTTTTACTCGTTCTTGCAGCTTGTCTTTAAATACAAACGAAATACCGCCGGCATTATGTCTTTTTAAAAGAGCATCTGCCGTATCGGAAGATGAAAAAGTTAAACAATCTATAATATTTAAAAAATAATTTTCGAAATCAGAAAGTTTGTTTAATTGCTTCAGAGCATATTTATTCACGGTAACAATAAATAACACTTTATCTGCATGTTTTCGAATTAAATCTTTAATTCTGTTAATTATTTCGTAGCCGGTTTCCGAATTTTCCCACCAAAGTTCCAATGCATCAAATAATATAATACTTCCGGGTTTTATTTTTGAAAACTTCTTCAAACTGATTTTGGAAGTATTCAGAGCATTATCAAGTGCATCATCAAATACTTTTAACGATATTGAACTTTTCTCAGGGGGCTTTACAATAAATAAATCTCTGTTTTTTTGATATTTAGAGATGTAATAATAGGATAAGAATGATTTTCCGGAATAGGCATCGCCGGTAATTAATATACCGCCCTTATAACCGATATCATAACGCTTAATGGTTTCTTCAAGTTGCGAAACCTCATGTTTCCTGTTTACAAAAAAATCCGTATTAAAATTTTCATTTCTTAAAAATAATTGTTGATAATAAAACGGTAAACTCTCAAATACCTTTTTTTCGGGTGAAACCGTAAGAACGGCATCCAAGGTTCTTTTCACTTTTGAAATTGTTTTTTCAACGGGAACTTTAGATTGATTAAGCATTTTTAATTTGAAATGTTTTTCTTTTTTCTTTTTTACGCTTAGTTTATTCGTCGTATTCTCATTATCTTTATGAAATACTCTTTTTTTATCCTCTTTCAATTTTCTTTTCGCAAAATTTTTACTTTCCCCGGCATTCTTTATCAGTAAATAAATATGCAAATGATTGGAAACTTCGCTTAATCGTTCATTTACTCTTCTGTGAATCGTAATTATTTCATTTTCGGTTTGTTTTTCAATTTTATTTAATTTTTCAATTTGTTTTGTCAAAAATTCTTTAACCGAATCAATAGTATTAATTTCATTATCAATCAATTTCCCTTCATTATCAAACAATGTAAAAAAGACCAAGCTTTGGATATTATGAACAGATTGTTCTAATTCCGAAACATTTTTCGGCATATTTTCAGCCATTTCTGTCAGCGGTTTATTAAGTTCGGTTTGAATAACATAATCGAGCATTGAAGAAACGGATACTTCAATGGTATCAATCTCTTCAAATTGATGTTCGGTTATGCTGTTAAAAGCATCATTCGTCAGCAATTCAATTTTTTCGGGAAAGCGTTCTATCAAATATTTGAATTTTTCAAATCCGGAAACCAACAGATTTTTAAATTGGTAGGCAATTTCATTCTTATTTGATAATTCGGAAAGTTCTGCTTTTTGATAGACGACTTTATGATTTTTAGAAAAATCTTTTAAGAACTTATTTAATGCTTGTTTTAAAACCCGTATTTTCGATATAATTAACTCTTTCATAAGCAATTCTACCGAATCTACAGATTTTCCGATAATTCGATACATTCGATTTTCAAACTCAAGAAATAATAGTTCCAAACTCCATGAATTCAATAACAATTGTTCATTTCGCTTCCAAAATTTCGGTATTCCCGATAATTGTGTCGTCAATTGCTCAAGTTCCTTAGTTGATTTTACTCTGTAAATGTACCTGTTCGGATGAATTTCATTAAGTTGTTTACTGATTTTATTTACAATCTCAATATTCTTATGATGCAAGAATTGATATACAGACTTTAAGGCATCATTTTTAAGCTTATTGATGACGTTTATTTCTTCTCGAATTCCGGAACTTATTTGTTCGACTTCTTCGGTGCTTAGCTTATCGTCAGTTTGAACGGCTTGCAATTTCAATATACCGGTTCGTACAGTTCTGATTAATTTTTGCAATTCAAGAATAAATTGAATATGAAGAATACCGATTCTTTTTCCTGTTTCAATATAGACAATCAGATTTTCCGACGGAACAGATTGGCTGACAATTTCCTTAAATTTTATTTTATAAGGTATTAATTTTTTATTCAGTTTTAATTTCAATCGATTCTTATTTTTATATTTTTTTAATTTAGAAGAATCACCGGAGTTAAAGATCATATCTTCTTGAGAATATTTGCAATATAAATAATCAGGTAATTCATCTGAAATTTCGATTATTTTATTTTTAACGGTTTCGTAAGTTTTTTCTAATAATTCGGATTGTTCGGGAATAATATTCGTATTATAATCACGAACGTATAATTGAACCGTTTTTAATAATTTATCAAGTCCGATTACCAATTTTTTAAGAATTTCCGAATCCCGATTTTCACTTGAATTATTAATCCTTTCATTTAATACGATTTCTGTTTCGGAAACAATTTTTTCTATAAAATCATAAGACGGAATAAAACTTTGAGTTAACAAATTATGATACAAGTCATCAAATTGGTTTAAATAATCAAAAAGCAATTGAATATTTTCTGCCAAAACAGGATTATCGGGCAATTCAAGTTCCTCATTAACAGGGATATTACTAACAGATGAAATAAGTTTAGTTTCTTCTTCACCGGAAGAAATATATTTCATTCCCAAATTTAAATTTTTAAATTGAGATGACGCTTTTATTAAAATAACCGTTCCGATTTGATACATTAATCGATTTGTATCTTTAACGAAATCATTTTCTTTTCCGGCTTTTATATCCGGTAAACCTAAAATTATCAAATCAGTTTCTAAGGATTCGATTCTGATTAATTCATAAAACGGTTTTTGCTGTATTTGGTTGTTAATAATTTTTATTTCTGCTTCAATACGCATATTATTAAGCACTTGTTCCGCGTGTTTTCGAATTTTTTCGGCATCTTCGTTATTCGGATTTCCGATAAGAAGACGTAATTTAGCATTCGACCAATTTTCTGAAACTCTTAAAAATTTTATTAAGTTTAATGCCAGGTTTCCGTTATTTCCGGATCCGCGCCACCAGATATCAATTGTTTTATATTTCCCGAAACCGAATCGTTTATCGTAATCCATCAATAACAAATTGACATCTAATTCATTAATACGTTTTATCATTTCCGAAAATCTTACGGGATTTTTACTTTGCCGCATCCATCCCATCAAAACGGTATTCGGTTCAATTCCTGAAAATCCGTAGGTACTGATAATCGTTTCAATACCTGAATAAATATCACTGCAAGATTGTTTTCGAGCAAAAACACCCTTTAAATTACCGTTCTCATTCGGATTTGCCTGTAAATGTTTCGGAAATAAATAGTTTGCATTATTGGTTTCATGCAAATCAAAATTTGATAAAAGACCGTATCGCCCGACTAAATCTTTTCCGAATTCGAGCAAATGCGGTCGTTTATTTTCACCGCCGCTGAATAAAATTATATTCGGTTGCCAATTACGATCTTCAAGATTTTTTTTATTTAAAGTAAAAAGTGCTTTTCGGACGACTGACAGCCAAACACTTTGCCAGACATCGCCGGATTCGGATTTAAATTGTTTCCGATTTAACCAAGCATAAATTCCGAACATAATTACCAAAGCTGCAATCATTGATAAGATTCCGAGCTGTGCCATTACCAGAAAACTTGCTATAAATCCGATTAATCCGATTAATCCTTTTACTTTAAATGTCGGTCGAAAATCCGTGCTTGCCCAATTTTCCAGAAAAAATGCCAAATTAATAAATCCGTATGAAGCCAAATAAAACATTGAAACAACACTTGCAATAGCATTTAAACTTCCTATAAGAATACCGCCTTCCGCAATTAAGAAAATAAATATCAATGCATTACGAGGTTCATTAGAAAGTCCGTATCCTTTTGCAAATAATTTCGGAACTATTTTATCCTTTGCTATGGCTTGAAGTATTCGAGGTCCGCCGAGAATTCCGCCGAGTGCCGAAGAAAGTGTTGCACCCCAAATTCCGATCAGAACTAAAGGAGCATATAATGAAACTTTTAAAAGAAAATTATAATCGTTTACTAATAAATCTCTGTTTACAAAAAATGCAAAAAAGATTGCCAAACTGACATATACTATAAAACCGACGGTAATTGAAGCAAGTGTTCCTCTCGGAATATCTTTTTCCGGGTTTTTCAAATCACCGGACATGGCTACTCCGGCCGTAAAACCGGTCACAGCCGGAAAAAAGACACCGAAAATTTCTTGCATGCTTACACCGGTTCTCAAGGGAGTTATAGAAACCGTTTCAGGTAAAAAATCAGTTCCCGTAGTAATTCCGGCAATAACAGAAATAAGCGACAATGCAATGGCACCCATTACAAAATACTGAGATTTTATGGCAAGCGAAGTACTGATAAAAGCCAATGTAACTAATACCAATAAGGCAATTGTTGCAATTATTCTGTAACTGTTTAAATCATCTTGAGCTAAATGAAAAAAGTTGCGAAAACTGTCAACAGCCAATAAACTTTCCGCAAAACCGACTAAATATAATGAAATACCCAGAGCCGTTCCCACAAAAAGCGCTATTCCGATTGCCCCGCCCATAGGAAAGCCCAAACTTCTTGATAAAATATAATAAATACCGCCGGTTTTAATTTTTTTGTCAGTAGCTACCGAAGAGATACTAAGGCCTGTTGTAACAGAAATAACATGAGAAATAATAATAATTACTAAAGCCGTAATTAATCCGGCATTTCCGACTACCCATCCGAGGCGCATATACATGATAACGCCCAGAATCGTTAATACCGAAGGTGTAAAAACACCTGCAAATGCACCGAATTTTTTTTGTTTTCTCATTATTCTTTCAGAATATTAAATATTTAGCAATATGCCTATGTGCAATAATACTAAAATTATACCAAATAAAAAAACGCTTCCGAAAATACGAAAGCGTTTTAAGTTTCTTTATATCTGCATATTACAAATCAATATAAAAAGCAAGACTGAACGCTACATTTTTATGTTTTAAGGTTAAATCTTCTATAGATGAAAAAACATTATCATTATGATTATTAAGCCAACCGTCAATAATACCGTTATTATATTGAACAGTGAGTGATAAATGCAAATTATCTTCAATATTATAAACAGCTCCGGCTCCGGCAGTTAAATAAAAATCAATGAAATTCAGAACAGAAGTTGTTTGATAATCACTTGAATATAATTGAGGATTAGAATTATCCGTAAGAACTCTTGATGATTTTAATTTTATACCCGTTCCGACACCGAAATTTATTAATGCCTGAAAATCTTGAGCAACATCAAATTGTCCGTTAAAATTCAAGGGTATCTGTAAATATTGCACTTTAAAATCTTCAGTTCTGTCAACTGGCAGAGGATTTGTATTTTCGTTTGTTTGATTGATTCCGAATTTTTGCCAAGTAAAAATACCGGATACATCGACATTAAAATTATCGGAAAATTTATAACGGATTGACGGTCCGAAGCCAATACCCATTTTTGTACCTGAAGATGCATAAGAATATAAGGAATCTCCGTCTGTCATTGACGTAAAATTTAAAGTAGGAATAGCTCTCAAGCCAAAAGAAATACCTTTTTGAGCAAACAGACCTGATATCGTAAATAATACAACAACAGATACTAATAAAATCTTTTTCATAATTTATTTAATTTATAGTTAACAAATGATTTAGTTTACAAATATACGGAATTATTTAATACCGTTTATTACTTCATTCATTTTTTGAATTTCTTCTTTTTTTGCCGTAATTGTTTCTGTTAAAGTAACGATTGTTTTTTTATTCGTTTCAATTTGAGCAGATTTTTCTTCATTTTCTTTTTTCAAATCTTCTATCGTTTGTTTGTTTTTTTCGATATCACCCGCTAAAGTTTCATTTTCTTTTACGGTATTGGCTTGTTCTTTTTCCGTTTTGGCCAACACGGAATTTAATTCAGCAAGCCGGTCAGTATAATGTGTTCTTAAAAATTCTACGGAAAATTCTTTTATTATTGACATTAATGAAGCGTATTCACTCGGATTATCAGTTTTATTCAAATAAATATCATATCCGAATTTTATAAAAACGTTCATTTTGGTCGTATTATCATCTTTATTCTTTTCAAATCGTGTGTAAAAATCCATTGTACGAGAAGTAACGGCAGGAAAAACAGCTTCTTCAGCTTTTAAATCATCTCCTCTGTCACTTTTCAGTTTTAAATCATATTTCTTTTTTAAATAATTCTTCCATGCTTTTTTTGCTTCACTTGCATCGGGTTCAAAGGTAACCGTAATACATGGTCTGGCCATATCATCATTAACGGCTGTTCCGTCTGCAATATTAAATATTTGTGATTTTCCTATAAAAGAAAAAACATAAACAAATACTGAAAGTAAAATAATTTTTTTCATAACTTTATTTTTAAATTATTAAATTAGAGTTAAAGATATAACTTTTTTAAAGATTATTCTTGATTTTTATGTTTTTTTACTGTTTGCTTTAACAATAAAATACTGATTATAATTAGAATAATTGCTGAAATTCCGATTATTAACCAAAGATATTGAACTGGAAAATTCCAAATCGTATTAATTTTCATTCCTGCATTCGCCTTTCTTTTAATATTATAAATATAGGTTTCAGGTAAAATTTCGGGAATTGTATCTTTGAAATACGGTAAATCATAACTCGGAAAATTCGTATTTTCACTTCCGTACAAAAGATGATATTTTGTATCGGGCAATAAATAAGTAATCATATAATTTTTTAATTGATAGGCATTTACTTTAAAAATCTTTAAGGGTTGATTATCTTTATTATCAATAACAAATACGACTTTTTGTGCTTTATAGTCTGCTAAATTAATTCTGTTGCTTTTCAAGGAACCCAACCAAAAATCTTTTTTCATTTGATCATAAAACGCTTCTCCGGGGCTTGCTACAGTTCCGGTATCATCTTTCATCATTTGAACTTTTCTTAAATAGAACTCAGGACCTTGTATACCGAAAGTAAACATATCAATAAACTGAGCTTCATTAAATTTAACCGTTACAATGCTCTTATCCAAAGTATCTTTTTGAGTAATTTCAGGTTTGGGTAATTGAGTAAATTCTGCCCTGATATCAGCTAAATCATGGTAATAAACTTTAATTACTTCAATATTTTGTTCATCATAATCATTGAAAAGAATTTTAATATATTTAAAATCACTTCTCGGAAGATTCATAACTTTTATTTCTGTTGTATCTGCATTCGTAATATCAGGTACTGTCGGATAATTATTTTTTAAAATATACCATTTTTGAGTATCGGAACTTCCCATAATTTTAATAAAAACAGGATTATTCGTATTTACGACTTTAAAAATCAAATTAGAGATTTCAATATTTTCGCTGTTCTCAACAATAACTTCCGTGAAATGTTTAAATTTTCGATATTTATTTTTTAAAATTTTTAATTCGGTACGTTTTCCTTTATCATAAATCGTTTTTTTCTGACTTAAGATATATTGAATCTCATTGTTTTTATCATCATATAATCGAATATCCGGAAAAGCGTGATGCAGGTGAGAAGTTACATCAGAATTTAAAAATATTTTATAATATCCGGCGTTTTCAACACCTTCAAGTTTAGCCTGCCAATT
Organism: Bacteroidales bacterium; assembly: GCA_024762915.1. GTDB lineage: Bacteria > Bacteroidota > Bacteroidia > Bacteroidales > JAADGE01 > JAADGE01. The sequence goes on from JANTGL010000027.1 coordinate 10,060, forward strand.
AAATGTTTGAGAATAGCTAAACAGATTAAGAATAAAGCTAAAGCAGAAAAACAGGATATATTTTAATATTGATTTCATAAATTTAATCTTTTTTAAAAATAATTTTTTCAAATATTCTTTGTCTTACAAATGCCGTAAATAATATAATAAAACCTAAGGCAGTAAACGTAATAATCTGTTGACCGATTGTTAATTCCGGCATATCAAAGATAAATGATTTTATAATAAGCGCAAGAATAAAAAACATTCCGATTCTGATTAGTTCATGATCTTTAAACAATAATGATGATAATGAAATTATAAATACCGATATCATCCAAAATAAAGAATAATAAAAATAATGTGTTTCAGATAATGTCGTACTTAACGGAATTCCGGAACCAAATGATTTTATTACAAATAGGTGATCCAATTCCGAGCTTAAAACAGCTATGATTGAAAATGTTAAAATCCATTTAGCTGCTTTATTTATTGTTTTACTTAAGTTTTTCACATTTAAGTATGAGAAAAAGACGATAAATATAACAGTTGCAACCAGATATACATGGCTGTTAAATTTATGCATCGAAACAGACGGATTTGAAAGTAAATGATCCCTTACCGTAATAATTTCATATAAATAATAACTGAAGAATAATATCACAACGGCTATTCCCATATAACCGGAAACAATTTTCAAAAATCGATTCTTTATAAAACTGATGATAATCAGGACAATCAGAATAAAAGAAAAATTATAAATTCCGAGATACGTATTAATTAAATTTTCGTTTCTTATAGTAATTGTAATTCTGTATAAAATTTCGGTATATAATGAAATATACAAAGCACCAACGGAAATAATTGAAATAAAAATTCGCAACCAGCTCATTTTTATTGGTTTAATCAAATACACATCTTTACTTTTACTTGATATGATAACATTCAAACCCAAACCGATACTGGTCATCAATCCCGAAACAAAACTTTTATTAATTAATAGTTGTTTTTGCGGTGCATTATATGAAATTGCAAAGAAATTATCAACAACATCGAAAACAAAACTGGTTATTAAGCCCAACATTAAAAATGTTGTAACAAATTTAAGCATTTTTATATCCAATTTAATTGAAACCCACATTAACAGTACTGTTTCAACTGCCCAAATCATTGTAATTGATTTTCCGACTAATTCAACCGGCGGAATTAATGTTAAAAACAATAAACTGATAATTCCGAAAAAATATACTAATTGCTCATTTACTGTTTTTCTGATAATAATAATAATAATCAAGAACAGCATATTATAAACAGCCGTTAAAACAGTGAAAACCCCTTTATAATCAGGATTTAATACTTTAAGCATATACATACCCAGCGAATAATAAATCATACTAATAACAACAACCATCATTAATTCGTACAATTTATATTCACTGATATGTTTTATATGATAGGCAACAGCAAGGAAAATTAGAACAATATAAATAATATTCAACATAATAAAATCCGTTTGAAAAGAAGCAAACTGATTTAATTGAAATGCATGATTGACAATCAATATCATATAAATTCCCGTAAACAGTGAAGGCACTAATCTGATTAAAAAGTTTTTATATTTTAAAGAAATAAATACAGAACCGATATTTAACAATAATAAATACAATAACAAGGCACTTGTATTTTCAGAGTAAAACCCTGTAAATAAGGGTGCTGCAAAACCTGCAGTGACGGCTAAAAAAAGCAATTCAAAACGATTATATAATAATGATAAAAGAACTGAGAATAAAGTTAATCCCAGATATACGGAAAAAATCTGAAAGTCGGAAAATACATCGTATGCATAATAAGAAATTGTGAATGAAATAAATAAAATGCCCATAGCACCGCCCATTAAAATTGAGCTGAAAGTTTTATATTTTTTCGATATCAAATGAGCAAAAAATATTAAACTGATACTGACGATTAAAGTAATAAAGATTCTGCCTGCAATGTTAATATAAGCCGAATTAACAGAATTTTTAATAAAAAAACCGATTCCTAAAATTAAAATTGCAATTCCGACATAACTTAAAAAATATTTCCTAAGATATTTTATTGTATCTTCCTCTTTTAAAGTCAGATATAATTTTTTAAATTTCAGAAATTTTTTAATTCTCTTATAACCTCTGTTGATAATTTTAACCGGTAAAATTGAAGATTCTTCATGCTCTTCTTCGGAATGTTTTTTATCATGCAAAAAATAACTAATGATACTTTCTTGTGTTTTTTTCTGTAGTTCTTGTTCTTTTTCTAAATGTTTTAAATCTTTTTTCTTTCGACTTAAACCCATAAAAAAGCCGAAACTGAATACCAAAAGAAACAGAATAATGATTATTAATATGACAATTATTACAACAAAAGACATAGGCAAAAATTATTTTTCCTTTCTTTTCAGAAAAAAGTTACTGATTTTTTTAATAGTCAGTCCGTCCTTTTCAACACCTAATATATATCCGAAAGGTTTTAAAGACTCAATATTATCGCAAATAATTTTCAAAACGGCTATAAAAGGAACAACAATAATCATTCCCGGAATTCCCCAAATAGTAGCTCCTATAATAATGCTTAAAATCGTAACAAAAGGATTCAAATGAACTTTTCCGCCGACAATACTCGGTGTAATTATATTATGATCAACTAAGGAAATGATAATATAATAAATCGCTACTGCCATGGCAGAATACGGATCATTTTGTGCAACCAATGTAAATGTTAAAGGAACAATGCCGCTTACAACTGTACCGAAATACGGGATAAATGAAAAACTTGCCGTAATTAATCCTAAAACCAAAGCATATTTTACCCCGATTATACTTAATGCAACCGAATGAGAAATCGCCAGAATAACAACAACAATTGTTACCCCCGTGACATATTTTATTGTTACTTTTGAAATTTGTTTTATTAAAGTTTCCGCGAGTTCCGCATGTCTTCTTTCAGCTAATTTATGAATAAATTTTTCTGCACGATTTCTGAAAAAAAGTAAAAAAAACGTAAAAATAGGAATAAATAAAAGTGCTTCAACAGCTCCGGCCATTTTTAAAAAAACAGTTTTAATTTCCCCTTGAAAATTTAATAAGCCTTCAGCTTTTTCTTTAATCCATATATTTTGTGCTTCCGAAGAAATATTAAGTTGATCACTGATAAAGCTTTGAATGCCGGCAAAATTTTCATTTGCATGTTGTTGAATCGTTTGATCTTCCGCTAGTCTTTGAATTTGATCGATTAAAATATTGACAGCTCCGGTTGCAACAGCCAAAAACAATAAAACGGAAGTTAAAACTGCCAGCATACGAGGAAATCTCGCTTTGTATTCCAAAAAAGATGCTACGGGGTATAATAAATAGGAAAGCAATACTGAAATCGCCAAAGGATATAATAATTGTTTTGCCTGTATTAACGAATAAATTACTAAAATTATAAATAATAAAATAATCGTCAATCTTAAAATAACCGGATATTGTCTGAATTTATTCATCAAATTATAAATTTCAAATTTAAATAATTATTTTTTAACTTCAGATTTAATTCTGCCGTCAAATAAAACTGTTTCTATGAAATCACCGCTTTTTGTGTCTTTAACTGATTTTAAAAGTTTTCCGTTTTTTAATGTATAAGAAAACCCTGATTTCAATACATGAACGGGATCCGATAAGTTATTCGTTTGCTCAAACATTGCCAAGCGATGTTTATTGTTTTCAAAAAAAGTATTCAAAGTATTTTCAAGTCTTAAGTAATATAAGTCTGTCGTTTGCATTTTATTTTTAAAACCGTAACGGATTGAATTTAAAAGTTTTTCAGGATAATTTTGAAGTAAATAATCATACTTCTTCAATTTTTGTTTTATTTTATAACTGTATTCCGTCTGCAACAAATTTATTTCGTTTTTCTTCAAAGATATAATTTGTGTAATTACAAATTTAAACTTATTCCCGATTTCAGCCAATTTATAATTATTTTCAGAAATAATATCTTCAACACGATTGTATAAATTTTGTGATACCGTATCTAAATAAGAATAAAATTCAGAATTTTTTTCAACCAAATATTCAGCAACTGCCGTTGGCGTATTCAATGCTGTATGAGCAACTAAATCACTGATTGATTGATCTCTTTCATGCCCGATACCGGTAAGAACAGGGATTGGAAATTGTGCAATATTAACAGCAATTTTATAAGAATCGAACCAAGCCAAATCAGATTTAGAGCCGCCGCCTCTGATAATTACAACTAAATCAAAATGTTCTTCTTCATCAAAGATTCTTTCCAATGCATTTACAACAGAATTTTCCGTTTCTTCTCCTTGCATTGCAGTTTTGAATAACTTAATTTTAAAACGGAAAGGACAATTGTGCAATTGATTTTTAAAATCACCGAAACCGGCAGCAGTTTCTGAAGAAATGACTGCGATTCGTTGAGGCACAAGCGGAAAATCAAGTTCTTTATTCATGTCCGTTACGCCTTCTTCCTCCAATCGCTTAATAATCAACAATCTTTTACGCTCAATTTCACCGACGGTGTAGGTCGGGTCAATATCAATAATATTCAAACTAAAACCGTATACTTCATGAAAAACAATTTGAACAACAATCAGCACTTTTAACCCGGCTTCCAGTCGATGGCCTGTACTGCTCTCAAAATAAGTTTTCAGCATCCCGTATGTTCGTGACCAAATTGTCGCCCTTGCTTTGGCAAGAACAGAATCATTTTCTGATTTCTCACTTAATTCCAGATAAGCATGCCCGCGACTTTCTCTTAATTCACTTATTTCGGCAACAATACGGATATTCTCGGAAAAATTGTTTTCAATTTTTTCCTTAATCTTTAAATTTAAATCCGATAATGAAATAAAGTCTTTCAATCTTGAAGTATTGTTATTTACAAAACAAAATTAGAATAAATTTAGTTTTATAAAGAATTTGTTTCAGAAGCTTGATTAATTTTAATAAATTCTGTGGCTAAAATCAGATAAATTCAGAATTTATTCATAAGATTTTGTTCTCACAACTCTGAATCCCAGATATAAATTTTTCTTTTTTTGATTAAGATAAGATCTACGAGTAAGAATAATATGAGTCATTTTATCACGTCTCGTTCCGCCCCTGAAGACTCTGTTTTCACCAACATCCGGACCTTTTGGATTGATTCTCTCGGAATGAGAATAATACGTTTCGTCATAATAATCCCAGCACCATTCTGCAACATTTCCGCTCATATCGTAAAGACCGATTTCGTTAGGTAACAATTCACCGGATTTATGTTCTTCTCCTTTATAATTTTCGTTAAACCATGCAACCGAATAAGGCATATTACTGCCGCTGAATTTAAATTCTTTTGAACGATCTCCGCCTCTTGCGGCATATTCCCATTCAGCTTCTGTCGGTAATCGATAACCGTTAGAATTAAAATCACATTTAACTTCAAAAATCCCGGCCTTTTCATCACGCGTAATTTTATATGCTATATCAAAACCGTCTCTTCTGCTTAACCAATTACACATCATAACGGCTCTTTCCCAAGTTATATTTGTAGCAGGAAAATCTGTTTCGCCATACGGATCACTAAAACCGGCAACTTTACAAAAAGCTTTATATTCATTAAAATTTATCTCGTATTGTGCAATATAAAACGTATCAACTTTCACTTTATGAACAGGAGTTTCGTCTTTAAATTGTTTACTGTTACTACCCATTTCAAAGGTTCCGCCGTTAAGAAGAACCATTTTTATTTCTTTTTGAGAAAATGCGGAAATACTTATCAATAAACTAATTAATGTATAGTAAAATCTCATTCTTAATCTTTTTTTAATCCTTGTATCAGTTATTATTAATCTTTTTAATACAAATTCCTTGCCTTAACGAAAACTAGTCACAAATATTATTTTAAATATAAAGGAAGTTTTTACTTTTGCAGTCCTTAACATATTCTGTAAATGATTTATATTTCATCACATAATATTATTTCTTCTCTGGGTTTTACTTCTGAAGAAAACCTGTCAAACATCAGAAAAGGCATTTCAGGCATTCAATTGTCCGAAAATAAAAAATTATCCCCCGATCCCGTTTTCGTTTCATTTGTTTCATACGATAAAACGGAAAAAATGTTTTCTCAAATTTGCGAAAATTCAAAAAAATATAC
>JANTGL010000028.1 GCA_024762915.1 Bacteroidales bacterium
GCATTTCGAAGCACTTATTTTCCTGTTACAAACTCTTTTTATTTTTATCATAATTTTCATATTTAGCACTTTCCGCCCTATGTTTTTTATTGCGTGTTGCCACCAGTTATTTCTTCAATTCATCTATTTGTTGTTTTGCATAAATCTTTGTTTGTTCATCACCGTACTCAATTGTTTTTTCATAATATTCAATCGCTTTCTTTTTATCCCCCTTTAATTTGTAACCTTGAGCAATATTTGATAAAACAATATAATCTTTTGGGTTTATTTTTTCTGCTTTTAATAAAGGTTCTAATCCTTTATCGTATTCGCCAGTCAACAAATATGTAACAGATAAATTTGATAAACTTTCGATATGATTTGGGTAAAACTTCAATACTTCATTTGCTATGTCGCGCATATCTATAAGCAGGTCATCATTTCCAGTATTGTATAATTGAACTTGATAATCTTGAAGTGATGATAGAAAAAAATCTTTACCGTTTTTTTGTTTCTCATTATTTGTCCAAGTCCATTGATTATTATTTTTGACTGAATAGTCTATAGTCTTAATAATTTCTTTGGTAAACGAATTCCAATCTTTAATCTGACCAAGCACGTAAATTTTTCCAAATCTCATATCTAATCTATTAGGATAAAGATTAATGCCTTCTGTTATTTTATCTAATCCTTTTTTGAGATATGAATTATCATAATTAATCTGACTTCCAATAAACCCTGCGTAATTTCCGGAACTATCAGAAAGTGATAAATATTTTTCTCCTGCCGGTGGGTCTCCTGCTGCAACGACTAATATTTCATCTCTACTTTTATTAAAATAGTAATTGAAATAGGATGTAAATAATTCAGCATCTTTGGGATTTGCTTTCTCCCATTCGGTTAGTGTCTTAAGTTGATTAATTGTGTCATTTTTCTGAAAGTATTTTTGAAAATCCTCTTGATAGTTTTGGGCAACCCCAAAATTGAAAATAAATCCAGTTAGTAATAATCCTATAATTTTCTTCATTCGTTTTTCTTTTTTATAATTGGTGGCAACATCTGTATAACGCTATTACCCTTATTTCGATTATAGCTGTTACGCTGTCTTAAGTATCAAATGTACTATTTTTTAAAAACTTATCCAAAATTTTTTGTTTTTATCAATTGATTTTCGATTAAAAGTTTTTTCCCGATCTTGACTTAATTCGGTATACAAGCCGGAAGGTTTATAAGAACTAAATCTTTAGTGAAAGATAAATTTGCTTGCATACAATCGGAGTTTTTAACATTAATTTTTGAAATCCTCATTGTACGGATTCATAATTTAATGAAAATTAAAAGGGTACTTCAAAATGCAAATAAAAACCGGCATTTTTTTGAATATTTACCGAATATTCAAATCGGATTAACCAATCGTAATAAGTCAAAATGTTAATACCCAAACCGGCGCTGAATAAAGGCGTATTTGCCAGTGTATTATTTTGATTATAAAATACGTCATCGTTTTTAACGTATGCGAAATCGGTAAAAATATCTGCAAATATTTGTATGAAAGGGGTATTAAAACGGTTCCAGGGGATAAAATTTAAATGAATGATTTTTTTCGGGAGCAGTTCAAAATTTAAAGTATTTTTAATTAAAATAAAGTCGGTTCCGTTTACGGCATTATATTCATAAGCTCTTATGTTTGAGGTATATCCCAATGCGGTATTTAAGAAAAAAGGGTTTCGTTGCCCCAATGTTTTTTGAACCGTAAAATGGTTTCCCAAATAAAATTTTGAACTTAATTTGGTGTATTTTGAAAACTCAGCTTTTATTTTCAGTGAATTAATATTTGATTCGGGAAAAATAAAGAACCCGTTTTTAAGGGCAGTAATTTTTATTTGATGCCCTTTTAAAGGAAATATTCGAGAATCTCTTTTGTCGTTCAAGAATATGTATTTTATAAAAAAATAATTGACCGGAACAGTCGGATTTGTCGTATAATAACTGTTACAAGTAAGTAAACTGTCAGATAAAGAACGATGTTCATAACCTAAATATACGGAATGAGAATTGTAAATCTGTTTTCTGTATTGATATTTAAATGAGAAATTATAGGACTTTAAAGCATATTCATCAGTCAGTTTAATCCTTTTTACATAATCGTTTTCAATCATGCAAGCGGTTTCTTTTCGCTTTAATTGTTTTAAAAATACGGCTCCGGAATGTTGCCTTTTTTTATCGAAATACACATGTTCATAATTTAAAATCAATTCTTCATCATAACCGAATATTGAATAAAAACTCAATTTCTCATTTCTGCCTCTGAAATTATACTTTATTAAGCCAAGACCTAAATCTGTTCTTGATAAATCTCTGTTATTAAGCCAATTACTAAAATTCCGATCGGCATAATACAAGGCTGCCTGAGGCCAAAAATACCAACGCTCGGTAAGATTTATAATCACTTCAACATTAAGGGAATCAAGATATCGGAAATCTGCTTCCGCAAAATTAAAAAGCGGTGTTTTAAGTAAATTTGTTTTGCTTTCTTTTAAACGTTCCGGAAGTTCATCCGCAGGAATTTTATCATTCTTTCTGAAAGTCAATTCTCTTAAAATAACAAAATCTTTGGTTTTAGTATTCCCGGAAATTCGGATTGAAGATATAATAAGACTGTCGGAACTTAATTTTTGTGCATAACCGACCGGACCGAAAATTATAACAAATAAAAAAGTTGTAAAAATATTTTTAATAAATTTATACATTAGAAAATTGTCCTAAAGTAAGCTTCCGTTTTGAACCGATTACTTTTCTTTTTCAAGAAGGTCTTTACTCAAAAATCTTATTATTTCCGAGACCGATTTTATTAAAAAAATATGATAAAGAAACACCCAAAACACCGAGTCCGTATTTTATACTTCTTTGCAAATTAATGGAAGATGCTTCTTCAAAATATTTCGTGGGGCAAGTGACTTCCGCAATTTCAAAACCTTTATAGAAGATTTGAGCCAACATCTGATTATCAAAAATAAAATCATCCGAATTAATAGTGTAATTTATGTTTTGTAAAACGTCTTTGGAAAAAGCTCTGTAACCGGTATGATATTCCGATAATTTTTGATTCATTAAAATATTTTGGAACAATGTCAGAAAACGATTGGAAATGTATTTATACCAGGGCATCCCGCCTTTTAAAGCACCTTTCCCCAAAATTCTGGAACCTACGGCAACCGGATAAACATCATTGGCAATTAAATAGCAAAGAGAATGAATAAGTTTCGGAGTATATTGATAATCAGGGTGTAACATAACGACAATGTCGGCATTGAGCTCCAATGCTTTATTATAACATGATTTTTGATTGGCACCGTATCCTTTATTGACATCATGCTTGATAATGTGTTTTATCCCGATACGTTCAGCTTCATTTACGGTTTTATCGCTGCTTAAATCATCCGTTAAAATAACTTCATCAACAATTTCAAAAGGAATTTCATTATAGGTTGTTTCCAATGTTTTTTCTGCATTGTATGCCGGTAACACAACCACGATTTTTTTATTGTTAATCATTTCAAATAATTTATAATACGGTGCAAAACTATAAGAAAATAAGTATTTCGATAAACTTTACTTTAACAAAGTTACAAATTATAAAAAAAAACGGTTTATTCTGTTTAACTTTGCATAAAAATTACACAAAATATTTTAAAATATGAAAAAACTCAGTTTATTAATTTTTGTTATCGGTACGGCTCTTTTTTCTTGTCAAAAAACCGGTGAGTTTTACAAAATTGCCGGAGAAACACAAGGGACAACCTACCACATGATTTATGAAGGAGAACATCCTGAATTAAAAAATGAAGTTGATTCTTTATTACAAATTTTTGATTTATCCTTGTCTACCTATGAACCTTATTCGACGATTTCAAAAGTAAATCAGGGTAATAATGTTGAAGTTGATTCATTGTTTATTCAAATGTTTAATAAAGCGGCTCAAGTAACCGAACATTCCGAAGGAGCTTTTGATATAACCGTCGGTCCTTTAATTAACGCATACGGTTTCGGATACGGTAAGCAAGAAACAAAAATAGACAGTGCTTTGATTGATAGCTTGTTACAGTTTGTAGGTATGGATAAGGTCAAAATTGTAAATAACCGACTTATAAAGGACGATGACAGAATGCAGTTATCCGGAAATGCTATTTCACAAGGTCAGGCAGTAGATTTTATTGCCGATTTTTTTAAAAAACAAGGAATTGAAAATTATATGATTGAAGTCGGCGGCGAACTGGCCGTAAAAGGCTTAAAAGAAGGAAAAAAATGGCATGTCGGCATTGATAAACCCTATGAAGGAAATGATATTGCCGGACAAGATTTGCAAACCATTCTTGCGATTACGGATAAAGCAGTTGCGACTTCCGGAAATTACCGTAAATTTTATGTCAGAGACGGAAAAAAATATTCCCATACCATTAATCCGCATACCGGTTATCCGGCATTTCAAAATATTTTAAGTGCAACCATTATTGCAGACAACTGTATAACTGCCGATGCTTATGCTACGGCATGTATGGTTTCCGGTTTGGAAAAGAGTAAAGAGATTGTTAAAAATGTCGGCTTGGATGCTTATTTTGTTTATTCCGATGAAGAAACCGGAGAATATAAAGTTTGGTACACCGATGCGGTAAAAAATATGATTGCTGAGAAATAAGATATTTAGAAACCGTAGCAAAAAAAGAGGCTGTCTAAAAAGTAAACAATAAGGTCATACTGAACTTGTTTCAGAATCTTAACTTATAGATAATAAATGTATTATCAAGATACTGAAACAAGTTCAGTATGACTTTTCAGACTTTTTAGACAGCCTCTCTTTTTACCTTAATTTAATGCGATTCCTTTTTAAGTATGATACATTAAATTACAATAAGGTGAGAAAAAACTTAATACGGTTTTATAATTCTCAGTATCTAATTGCAACTCTAAACGGCCTTTGTAATATACATAAAAATCAGTAATTTCAGCTTTTCCGAAAAATTTTATTTTTTTATAAATTGTATAACCGGCTCTTGTACCCAATCGCTCTAAAAAAACACTTTTTACATAATTTGATCCTTTTTTAACCATATAAAAATGTTTGAATTCTTTTCCGTTTTTTCTGAACGCTTTCACTTCTTCTCTGTAAAATCTGAATTTTTCACCGGAAGTGTTCAAAGCAATTAAAGAATTGTCTGCTCCGGTTCGTAACTTTTCAAAATACGTGATGCCGTTTTTAGTGACAACATAATCTTTAAGCTTATATTTATTCGGGTTTGCAAATACATTAGATAAGATTAACACCATTGTAATTGTAATCATTAATTGTTTCATTTTTTTGTCCTCCTATAGTTTATAAATAATTTGATTTCAATGAAATGACGATCCTGTTTCTTAATTGTTACAAGAAAAATATAAGCTGCTTAAAACGGTATATGAACGGAAGAAATCAATCGATTTTCTGCATTCGTCATCCGCTCTTTAGCGTTCATAATCAATAAAATAAAAAAAGACTGCCTTTAAAGGCAGTCTTAAAAAACTAATACGATTAATTAAATCATTTTACATCAATATCTCCGTATTTGCTTACAATTGTTATTTTCGATTTTGAGTTTTTGTTTTCCCCTGCAAATCCGCTGCTTAATTTTGTTAAACCGTGTTCTGTTGCAACTGTTTTAACAGGTGAGGATATATCTCCGTATTCTGTTTTTGCATTAAATTTATAAGATGCATTTTTGTTCACATTAATTTTAATATTTCCGTAACTGCCGACGATATAAATATCCGAAAAATTATCCGACGTATTGTTAATTTTAAAATTACTGTAACTTATTTTTGCTTTTAAGGTGTTTTCTAATCGGCCTATCTTATAATCTGAATATTTACCTTCCGTTACAAATTTAGTAACTTCGTCAACAGAATAAATCGGATCGTATTTTGAAGTCCCCTGTATGATATAGCTTTTACCTAAACGGATTTTTGAATATCCGCTGGTTAAATTTAAAACACGACTTTCATCAATCGTTATTTCCGAATATTTAATATCCGCTTTCACATAATCACATTTTGAGATATTACCGTTAGAATATTTCAGATTTATAATTGCCGATTTTGAAAGCTCACCCGTTAATAACTCATTGATTTTCAAATTCCCGTATTTACATAATACGACGGAATTCGATTTTAATTTATTGATAAAAATATCACCGTATTTATTATACAATTCAATTTTCAGCTTTTCAGGCATGATTATATGATAATCAATACTGAAATTTTTTGCTTTAAGACTTTCCTTTATTTCTGTTTCTGCAGAAATAACGTCTCCGGATTGGTCAAAATTTACGGTAATTTTTTTAAAGAAATCATCGGCTTTTTCTTTATTTTTGGTTTTAATCGAAACAGTTACAAAAATTTCAAGTGTGTTTGAGTTTGTATTCTCAATGTTTACATTTCCGTATTTATTTGTAATTTTAAAGAGTGTATTTTCGTTTACCGAATATTTTTTTTCAAAATTTTTAGTGAATTCGGTTTGAGAAAAAACATTTGTGACTATTATACTCAGAAAAATTATTGCGCTTATTTTTAAACTGTATGTTTTCATTTTATTTTGATTTTTTGGTTAACAAAACTTCTTTAATTTATCGGCAATCATATCCAACATGCTTACCCGTGTTTGATAATTCGTTATCATCGCATTTTGAATCATCGAATTATCCGGATTATTTTTGTATTCATTATTTAATTCATTAAACGAATTCGTCAATTCATTTAAATCCTCCTTTATTTGTTCTTTTTGGTTAACACCTTTTTTGCATTCTAAATGATTGATTTCATTGATTTTAGAATCTATTTGAGATTGGTAATACGCGGAAACTTCATTAAAATTTTCATTAGTTTCGAAACTGATTGTTTCGGATACTTTCTTCGATTTCAAAAAATCATTTGTATGATTAAAAATAATAAATCCTAAAATCAATACAGCGGCAACACTTGTAATACGCATTGAAATTTTGAATATTTTATTGTTTTTTTTCTTTGAATTTTGTTCAAGTTTTGCTTTAAATCTGTCGAAATGTCCTTCATCAGGTTCTTCTTGATTAAACAACTGATAATGTTTGTTTACAAAATCTTCAATATCAAACTTATTTTCCATGTTCCTAAAATTTAGTACTGTTAATTCATACTTATTTTTTCAAATGCCTCTTTTATTTTCGGAGATTTTAGAATCATATCCTTAGCTCTTTTAAATCTTACTCTTGAAGTTTCCGGTGTGATTCCTGTTATTTCTGATATCTCATCATGAGAATAGCCTTCAAATAAAAACATCAATGTAATGATTCGATATTTTTCAGGTAAATTATTTACGGCTCTTTTTATTTCTTCAACTTTAAGACTGATAATTTCAAAATCTTCCGTATTATTTTCATTATTTACCGGTTCTTTTCCTTCTAATTCAGTGAATTGCATTTTCCTTTTTTTCAGATAGTCCAAAGACTTATTAATAACGATTTTTTTCAACCACGATCCGAAACTGACTTCTTCTGACCAAGTTTCTAATTTTTCGAAAGCGGATAAAAATGCTTCTTGAATAACATCTTCAGCCTCCTGTGAATTTTTAACCATTCTTAAACTGACATTATACATTCCTTTATAATATAATTTATAAATCTCGAATTGGGCTTTATTGCTTCCTTGTTTGCATTTTTCCAATAACTCGTAATGAATAAATTTTGATTTCATTATTGTTGTTTTCTGAATAAAGGACGAGACTGAATATCGGATGTTACAAAATTTTATACCAAAATATCAAATTTCTGAAAAAGAATCATAAAAGTACAAAAAAAAAATTTTGTATTTTATTCAAAATCAATATACAACAAATATTTTTTCCGTATTTCTTTATAGGAATTTAAATTTTCTTGCCATGTTTTACGAATGGCTTCTTCCGACATTCCTGACATAATTTGATTGTAGAGTTCTGAATTTCCGGCAAGCAGATTAAACCATCTTTTTCGGGTAATAAATTTTGATTTATCCGAAAACTCAGCATAAAAATCAATTAAGTATTTTAAGGTAAATGTTGTGTCTTTTGAATTGCGTAAATCAATACCGAAGCATTTTTTCCCTTCTTGAATCGGATTCATTTGCATGTCGGGAATGTCTTTCGGAATAAATGAAAATGTTCCGAATGAAGTATCGGGATAACCGATTAGCTGAAACGGAAATTCGGTTCCTCTGCCGATACTTATTTCCGTTGCTTCAAAAAAACATAAAGACGGATATAATAAAACGGCTTGGTCGTTCGGAAGGTTGGGGGAGGGTTTATTCGGAAGATGCCAAAAATCCGAATGTTTATAATTCTTAGCTTTTATAATTATCAGCTCGCATTGCAAACCGTTCTTCAACCAATGTTCACCGTTTATCATAAGAGCGGCTTCACCGAGTGTTAATCCGTGAACAACAGGAATCGGCAGCATCCCGACAAATGATTTAAATTGTGGTTTTAATACAGGTCCGTCAACATAAAATCCGAGCGGATTGGGTCTGTCAAGAATCAGTAATTTTTTATGATTCTCGGCACAAGCTTCCATCAACAAATACATACTGCTGATATAGGTATAAAAACGTACGCCCACATCCTGAATGTCAAATATAATGATATCAATATCAGCAAGTTGCTCTGCTTTTGGTTTTCGGTTTTTTCCGTACACAGCAACAATCGGAACACCTGTTTTTTTATCTGTTTCAGTCGAAAAATGTGCTCCTCTGTCAACCGTTCCTCTGAAACCGTGTTCAAGAGCAAAAACCTTTACAATATTTATGTTTTTTGAGAGTAAAAAGTCAAGTATATGGATTGAATCAATGACGGATGTTTGATTTGCAACGAGAGCAATATTTTTACCGGCTAATAAGGGTAAATAGTCATTAAATTGCTTATCTCCGGATTCAATTAAGTTTTCTTTCGCAAAATTAACTTTTTTAAGGGTATCGGAAATAATTGTGTTCGGAAGACTGTCGGTTATGACATTCTTTGTTTTATTATGAATGATTTTTTTATTTATTTTCGGACTGCAAGAAAGGAAGAATAATAGTATCAACCAAGATACGAAAACAGATAAATAAGATAATTTACGAAACATAGTGAAACATTAAAATTCGGCAAGTTTTTCTTGGAATTTTTCATTCGGTTTAATCGGATCGCCTTTTTCACAATATTTGCTTTTTAAACCTTCAACAAAATACATGTCGATTTCACCTTTATTTTTGGCAAGAATTTTTCCTCTGTAAGTACAAATAAAATATTCTTTTATGTATTCATAGGTTTCACCGGAAATATTTATTTTTCCGGGTTCTCCGGCTGTTTCCAATCGGCTGGCTGTATTAACGGCATCACCCCAAATATCATAAGCGAATTTTTTGGTTCCGATAACTCCTGCAACCACTTTTCCGGTATGAATCCCGAGTCTTAATTCCCAAACGGTATGACCTTTTGCTTTTCTGAGTGCATTATAGTCTTTCATAAACCGTTGAATTTCCATTGCAGCCAACACAATATCAATCGGATTACTTTTATTTCTTAGAGGAAGTCCGCCGACACACATATAAGCATCCCCGATTGTTTTTATTTTTTCTATAAAATGATTTTCCGTAATTTCATCAAACTTTTTAAAATAAACGCCGAGTTCTTTAATAATGACTTCAGGTTCAAGTTCAGAAGAAATTTTTGTAAAATCTTTAAAATCGGTAAACATAATGGTTACCATTCGATATTTTTTTGCTTTAACTTGTCCTTTATTTTTTAGTTGTTCGGCAATTTCATAAGGTAAAATATTTTGCAATAATTCGTCGGTTTTATTTTTCTCAATTTCTAATTGCGTATTTTTCTTTTCAAGCTCACTTGATTGTCGGGCTAAATCTTCGGCTTGACCGGTAATTCCCTCAATTAATTTAAATAATGATAATAAAGATTTCACTCTTACGGTTAATTCCAAACGATCAAAGGGAACTCTCAAAAAATCACCTGCCCCGAACATTACGGCCCGTTCGATGTCTTTATTATCACTTGACATTACTAAAACGGGTATTTCCATCGATAATTCAAAGCCGCGCAAATCCATTAATAAATCAAGCCCTTTTGTATCTTCTCCGTAATCAATATCCAATAAAATAATATCCGGTTTCTGATCTTCAATGATATCAAAAACATCGCCTGATATTCCTGCAGAAATGATAAAATAAGATTGAACTTCATCCTTAAAACTTTCATTAATAATGTTAAATATTTTATCATTATCAGAAATAGCAAGAATAATATATTCGGAATAATTAATCATTTATCTTAATTTCAAAATCATTATATTAAACAGTACAAAAATTTTGCCCTAAATATAAGGTTTAAGAATTGATTTTAAAAATTCAATTTATATATTTGTCATTTTAATTGATAAAACAGATTAAAATTTTCAAATGATAAGTAAAGAAAATACAGAAGAATTGTATAAACGCCGTGATGCGTTAAGGGGGTATCTTTGACATTGATAAAAAGAAGATTTTAATTGCCGAAAAAGAAAAAATTACACAAAATCCGGATTTTTGGAATAATCCGAAAGATGCCGAAAAAAAATTAAAAGAAATTTCTCGAATTAAGTCTTGGGTTACTGATTTTAATAAAATTATTTCAGCAACGGAAGAATTAGAAATTCTTTATGATTTTTTTGAATCCGGTGAAGGTGATGAAGCCGAACTTGAAGCGACTTATAATAATACATTAGAGTTAATTGAAGATCTGGAATTCCGGAATATGCTCAGAAATGACGAAGATGTTTTAAGTGCCATCTTAAAAATTAATCCCGGAGCCGGCGGTACTGAAAGTACGGATTGGGCTGAAATGCTGATGAGAATGTATATTCGATGGGGTGAACGAAATAATTATAAAGTAAAACAACTTTATTATCAACCGGGTGATGAAGCCGGTATTAAAAGTGTTACTTTGGAGTTTGAAGGTGAATATGCTTACGGCTATTTGAGAAGCGAAAACGGTGTTCATCGACTCGTAAGATTATCGCCTTTTGATTCAAGTAATCGAAGGCATACGTCTTTTGCTTCTGTTTTTGTTTCTCCGGCAATTGACGATTCAATTGAAATAACAATAAATCCGGGAGATATCACATGGGAAACTTTTCGCTCGGGAGGAGCCGGCGGTCAAGGTGTTAATAAATTGGAAACCGGTGTTAGAGTCAGGCATAAGCCGACCGGAATTGCGGTTGAAAACACTGAATCACGTTCACAATTAACAAATAAGGAAAATGCTTTACGAATTCTGAAATCACATTTATATGAAATAGAACTTCGAAAAAGACAAGAAAAGCAAGCCGAAATTGAAGGTAATAAAAAGAAAATTGAATGGGGTTCGCAAATAAGAAATTATGTAATGCACCCCTACAAACTGGTAAAAGATAACCGGACCGGACATGAAACATCAGATGTGCAGGGTGTTATGGACGGAGATTTGAACCCGTTTATTAAATCGTATTTGATGGAATTCGGAGGAAAGTAAAAGAGAAACTATGTCATTTTTAAATTATTTTTCAAAAGACCCTGATAAAAGGGCCAAATTTATTTTTAATTTAATTGCACCCTATTATTCAAAATTTGATAAATCCTTACAAGAAGGTTTTGAAGCTTCTGTTATAGAGTTAGATAAAGAAATCGGAATAACCGGAAAAACGGTTTTAGATATCGGAACGGGAACAGGTGCTTGGGGTGCGGCAATTAATAAACTCGGACCTTCTGAAATTGAAGGGGTTGATTTTTCGGAAAAAATGATTAGGCAAGCAAAGAAAAACCATCCCGAAATTCATTTTCATCATATTGATGCCGAGGATTTATCGGATTTTAAAGATCGATCTTTTGATGTTGTAACGGCATCATTTGTTTTACACGGTGTTAAGAAAAATAAAAGGCAGAATTTATTGAATGAAATGAAACGCGTTTCAAAAAGATATGTTGTTTTGCATGATTTTATCGGTAAAACGCCGTTCAGTATTAAAATTTTAGAATTTTTGGAACGCAGTGATTATAAAAATTTTAAAACATATTTTTGTGACGAATTAAAAGTCATATTTTCATCCGCAAAAAAAATCCCGGCAAGATACGGTTCCGGACTTTATATTGCAGAAAAATAAATAAAACAAACGATTATGATAAAAATATATCACAACCCCAGATGTAAAAAGAGCAGAGCAGGATTACAATATCTGCAGGAAAAAAATGTTGATTTTACAATTGTTCAATATTTGAAAGATGAGCCCTTCACATTTGAAACACTGAAAAGTGTTCTGAACAAATTGAATTTAAAGCCGACGGATATGATTCGTACGCAAGAAAAAGACTATAAATCGGAGTATAAGGGCAAAACGTTCTCTGAGGATGAATGGATTAAAATTATGACAGAAAATCCGAAATTCATTAATCGTCCGATTATTGAAACCGATGATAAAGCTGTTTGGGGTGATCCTCCGTCAAATATTGACGGTTTAAATTTATAAACTTTGAGTCCGTTCTGATAGGCAATAATGTGTGAAATTATATCACAAACAAATTCGTTATAATTCTGATTAACAGATTATAAAATATTTTTTATTCGTGTATTCGCGGCAAAAAAGACTTTTCGGAGTGGTCTAAACTTTGTATTGTGAATTAATTTTGAATCATTCGGACTAAAAATGTTTACGAACTTTTTACATTCGAAGAATAAACAAAATCTATGCTGATTTCAAGTGAATTAAAACAAACAAATATTGCCGAATATATTTTATATATGTGGCAAACCGAAGCAATTATCAGAGCATTTAATTTTGATATTGAGAAAATTAAATCTGAAATTATTGACAAATATCAAGTTTCCGATGATGTAAAAGAAAACCTTATTTCATGGTATAAAAGTCTGTCTCAAATGGCAGAACTTGAGAATGTTAAGAAATCCGGACATTTGCAAATTCTCAGAAATATTGTTAACGATTTAAATGATTTACATCTTTGGCTATTGAATCAACCGACGGAAGTTCAATACAGGCAAACGTTTGATATGGCATTGCCTCATATTAAAGCGTTGGAAGCAAAAATGCAGGGAACGCAAGAAAATGATATTGATGTTTGTTTGAACGGACTGTATGCCTTAATGCTTTTAAAGATGCAAAAAAAGGAAATCAGCAGCGATACTCAAACCGCAATTGAAACATTCAGAAAATTAATTGCTTTATTATCGGCAAAATATAAAGACCGAGAAGAGCATCCCGAAAAATATTATTAAACCGGCTTAATTTATCGGAATTTTTTCTCCCAAAAATTTGGGTTTCGTATTTAGAATATAAATATCAAGTAGGGCTTTAAC
Source organism: Bacteroidales bacterium (assembly GCA_024762915.1). Classification (GTDB taxonomy): domain Bacteria; phylum Bacteroidota; class Bacteroidia; order Bacteroidales; family JAADGE01; genus JAADGE01. The sequence goes on from JANTGL010000028.1 coordinate 13,391, forward strand.
GCGAGCAAACAGTTCGCGAAACCGAGTTTTGGTGCCATCAGGCCCTTTCACTTCTTCGGCATTATAAGCAACCGCATTAATTCCGAAATGCTTGGCAATAAATAATGCTCTTAAATTATGGAATCGTTGTGAAATAATCGTAATTTTATGCTGATCGAAAATTTCTTTACTTCTGATAACGGAATCAAACGTTCGAAAACCGGCAAAATCAGCAAAAATGCGATTCGCGGGAATGCCTTTTTTAATTAAATCCGCTTTCATAATTTTCGGTTCGTTATAATCTTTGCGTCTGTTGTCACCGCTTGCAATAATGTATTTTATTTTACCTGCTTTATACAATTTTACGGCAGCATCAATTCTGTTTTTGTAGAATCTGTTTTGTCCGCCTGTTTTTCTGTATTTTGATGTACCCAAGAGTAAACCCACTTTATTTTCAGGGAGTTTTACCGGATCATCAAAACACAATTTTTTATTGGCTTTAAAAATATTTTCACTGATTGTGAGAAGAATAAGCAAAGACAATATTGTAATTGCAGCAATAATTTTTATTTTTTGGATAATTATTTTCAAAATTTGTTTTTTAAAGGCAGCAAATATAAAAACAAAAAGTTAAGCAGTTAAAATTATCAGAGGAATAAAAAAGCTTGTCCGAAACATATTTTAACGAACAAGCTCAGTATATTTTATTTATTCATTAATCTTCAAATTTTTTAAGTAAAGCATCGTACCATTTTTGCATTCCTTCACCGGTTGTAGCCGAAACTTCAATAAATTGCAAATGATGATTAACTCTGAGTGCATATTCTTTTGCTTTTTCAACATCATAAGTTAAATAGGGTAATAAATCAATTTTATTGATGATACAAATATCTGCCGTTTCAAACATCGTCGGATATTTTATCGGTTTGTCTTCACCTTCGGTAACGCTCATAATCACAATACGTTTGGCTTCACCCAAATCAAATAACGACGGACAAACCAAATTCCCGACATTTTCGATAAATACAAAAGAATTATCTTGAATATTGAGTTTCTTTACCGCTTTATTAATCATATCGGCATCCAAATGACAACCGTTTCCGGTATTTACCTGAATAACGGGTGCTCCGGCTTTTCCGATACGATCCGCATCATTCATAGTTTGCTGATCGCCTTCGATAATGTATAAATCGGCTTTACCTTTCAGATCTTTAATCGTGCGTTCGAGTAAGCTTGTTTTTCCCGAACCGGGCGAACTCATTAAATTTAAGGCAAAAATATTTTTAGCTTCAAAATACCCTCTGTTTCGTTCCGCCAATAAATTATTTTGACTTAGTATATCTGTTTCAATATCAATTTGATGCGAATGTTCATGAGAGTGATGCTCATGATGATGTCCGTTGTGATGATGGTGTTCGTGATGCGAATTTATCTTTGTTTCTTCTCCGAAAACCGTCATTTTTATTTCATTTTCGTTGCCTCCGCAACCGCAAGTTGTACACATAATAAAATGTTTTTTGTTTAATGTTTATTTGTTTAAATGTTTAATGTTTAGATGTTTAATGTTTATTTGTTTAAATGTTTAATTGTTTAATGTTTTTTTGTTTAATTATTTCATCATCTAATCAACACATCATCTATTCAACACATCATCTAATCATCTAATCAACACATCATCTAATCAGCTAATTAATTAATCAACCAATATCGACTTAACTTTCATTTCTTTTCCCTGAATAATCTTAGTTTTATACGAACCGCATTCCGAACATAAAGTATACACATTATCCGTTTCAAATTGATATCCGCAATCTTCGCATAATGATTTTGCCTGAATGATATTAATTTTAATTTCGGCATTTTTCAACATCGTTTTCGGTTTAATACACTCAAAAGCAAAGTTTAACGCATCAAGTTCAATTCCCGAAACTGTTCCGATATCCAATTCAAGTTCCGAAATCACCTCTGCATCGGCTTTTCTTGCTTCTTTTTCTGCAATATCAACGATGCTTGCTACAATTGACATTTCATGCATTCCGTATTCTTTTTTTTAATACTGCAAACTTGCAAAGAAACAAATCCGGAAACAATGATATATGTCAGTATCCGGATATTTTTTTATAATTGTTTAATTTCGAAAATCATCATTTCATTTTGGGGTTTTAAAAAAGCGTTCGTTGGTATAAGGTCGTTTTTTTAACCGCAAGGTCCGCAAAGTATGACTCAAAGGTCACAATGATTTTTTAGGTGTCACTTTGTGCACTCACAGTAATCTTAGTGCAAAGAAAAATAATTAAAAACTTTTGGATAATTTATTTAAAAATAATACATTAGAAGCTTGAAAATGTGTTGTCGGTATAATCGAAATAACGGTAATGTTGTTATACAGTTGTTTTAGGGTATAAAGGATAAAAATGATTAGAGTTATACTATTTAAAGTCATATACAATCTGATTTGACAGATAACATCAAATGTGATGATATGAAGTTAGAAAGACCAAATACAATATTAAACCTGTACTATTAATTCAATTATTTTTTTATAGTGGCTAAAAAAAGAACATTAAGTATTATATTAATAGTTATTGCAGTGATTTTATCATTGATTATTATAACAAATTTACCACAAATAATATCATTGGGAATTAAAAGTTTTTCTTGTTTGTTTGTTGATTCAGACCCATACGAATGCACAAAAATTATTACTAAGTTTATA
>JANTGL010000029.1 GCA_024762915.1 Bacteroidales bacterium
AGAATTTTTCCCGGAATTTCCGAAGAAATAATATAATCTTTTGCTTCAAAATTTCCGTATGCATCTGCTTTATCATTGTCATTTCCGCATGCATTCAGAAATAGTATTCCGATGATAAGTAATGTTATTAATTTATTCATATTTCCGATTTTAAAATGTAAGTATTAAAGTTTAATTGCATTGTTTTCTTCTGACTGCCGACTCCGTTATAAATTTCCCGTAACAATCAAATAATCATATTTGCATTTAAGTAATTTCAATTTATGAATTTTAAATTGAACGGCAGCTTGCTGTTTCTTATTAATTGCCGAAATATATTCCGTTGAATTTACGGTTCCGTTTTTCAATTTGTTGCTCATTGCTTTGCAAATACCCTCATGTAACTTTAAAATTTGTTCGTCATAAGTCATTAACTCCGTGTATTTGTCGATTTCCGATTTTAGCTTTTGTTTTTGAACATTAACGGATTGCTCAAAACTTGTTTTTTGGTTGATAATGCTTTCTTGATTGATTTTTTGAATTTGTTTATTTCTTTTACCTGTGTTCCAATCCCAAATATTCCAATGCAAATTTGCACCGACAATGAAATAGGGGTTCCATTCGTCTTTCAGCATTGTTAAACCGGGATTTCCGTATCCGCCGATTGCGTATGCTCCGAATTTTGGTAGTCTTTTTGCTTTAATCAGTTTGATTTTAGTATCGTAAATTTCATTTTGAGAATAAAAGATTTTGTTTTCGATGCGATTATTATCTTCAATTAAATCGGTATCGTTTGGAACTGAAACAGTTACTCCGGAATGTATTGTTTTACCGGTTAAAATTGAAAGAATTGCAAGTGCATTTTCAATTCCCGAATGAATTTCTGTTTGTTTTTGTTTCAACTGTAAAATACTGACAGTTAGTAAGTCATAATTTTCTTTTGTAACTACACCATTTTTTAATCCCGATTTCAGAGTACTTCTTTTTGCATCTAATTCATTTAGCGTATTTTTAATTTGTTCTTGTGTTTTTTGGAGAAATAATACGGAAAAATAAATATCAGTCAATTGTTTCTTCACATCCGTAAAAGAAAGTTCATTTTTCAGATTTTGTAAATTTGTTTTAACTTTTTCAAGTTCTTTCAAAGCTTTTGTCATACCGCCGTCATAAATTGATTGGGTCAAATTTAGCGTAAGGGCGTATTGATCAAGCGGAGGAACAGGGAATTGAAATTCAACGCCGGGCGGTAAACCTTCCGAATTAATATCAATTTCAATACTTTGAGATTGGTATTGAGCTTTTGCCGAAAAATCCGTTGCAGGCAAATAATTTGCATTAAGATTTTTGGTTTGAAGATTTATAATTTCATTATTCAGGCCGTTGTTTTTTAAAAGAGCAAACTGATTTCTTGCATACAATAAACAACTGTCTATTGTTAAACTACCGGAATTCTGTCCGAAAACCTGAAACGAACTTAAAAGTATGATTGTTGCTAAAATGCGAAACTTTATTTTCATAATTAGTTTATTTAATAATTCTATTTATAACCGGTTCTGATTGCCTGCCGCCGACCGCCAACGGCTAAAAACCAACAGCCAACAGCCAACAGCCAACTGCCAACAGCTAACACCCAACTATTCAACCCTTATCATGTCAAAAACAATTTCAATAATCTCATCTTTGCGGTTTTTCATATAATTGTTATAAGCATCACTGTCATTATTAAAAACAACGGGTACAATAATTGGTTTTGCAATAACAGGGAAGACGCACAAAGTCAATATATTGATTAATAAATTTTTTGCTTTAATGCTTTTTTTTATTGTCCCTTTTTGTATTTCTTTTTTTACAATGGCATCAAAAAGATCAATATTCACATCTGAATTTATAATAAGCTCTGCAGCAATATTGTTATGTTTTTTATTTAATTCGCTGAGAATAAACATCGGTATAAACGGATTTTTCACTAAAAAGGAAAGATAATTTTCAATAAATTGTTCTAATTGTGTTAAAAAGTGATCATCATTTTCAAAAATAGGAAAAATTTTGGATGCCATTTTTCCGAATGCGAATTTGAAAACGGATGCAAATAGTTTGTCTTTGCTTCTGTAATAATAATGGAGCAAGGATTTATTTATCCCGGCACGATCGGCAATCATTTGCATTTTTGTACCGGCTTTGCCCTCTTCCGTAAAAACTTCTTTTGCAGCTTCAAGGATTTTTTCTTCGGTATTTATTTTTTCTTTATCCGACATTATTAAATATATGGTTTAATTATTTGGTTTAACCAATTGGTCAAAGATAGAACAGTTTTTTTATTCTGCAAATTTTTTTTGATTTTTTTCAACCTGACAGGTTTCCAAAACCTGTCAGGTTTGCCGGTTGATTTGTTTACCGATTATAAAATACCGCAAACAATTTCATAATTAAATTTTCAATATTATCTTTGCGGGCTTAATTAATGCACATTTTGTATTTGTGTATAAAAAATAACAATTATGATTAAAATTACTTTTCCCGATAACACCGTTAAAGAATTCCGAAAAGGAGTTTCCGGATATGAAATAGCAAAAAGCATCAGTCACGGCTTAGCGAAAGAGGTTTTATCCGTCGGTGTAAACGGTGAAACCTATGATTTAACGCGTCCGATTAACGAAGATTCAAAAATCGTTTTTTATAAATGGAACGACGATGAAGGGAAACATGCTTTTTGGCATTCGTCGGCTCATCTTATGGCAGAAGCAATCGAAGCTCTTTATCCCGGTGTGAAACTTTGGGTAGGACCTGCCGTGGATAACGGATTTTATTATGATATAGATTTGCCTGAAGGACAAACAATTACAGATAAAGATTTTCCGGGATTGGAAAAAAAGATGCTCGAACTGGCACAACAAAAAAATGAATATGTCAGAAGTGAAGTGGCTAAAGATGAGGCATTAAAATTTTATTCCGAAAAAGGTGATGAATACAAAGTTGATTTAATCGACGGTTTGGAAGACGGAACCATCACTTTTTATAAGCAAGGAAATTTTACCGATTTATGTCGTGGTCCGCATTTGCCGAATACCGGATACATTAAAGCGACAAAAATTATGAGTATTGCCGGTGCATACTGGAAAGGCGACGAAAAAAACAAACAATTAACACGTGTTTACGGTATTACCTTTCCTAAAAAGAAATTGCTTGATGAATATTTGGTGATGCTTGAAGAAGCAAAAAAACGTGATCATCGGAAAATAGGCAAAGAGCTTGAATTATTTACATTTTCGAGCAGAGTGGGACAGGGTTTGCCTTTATGGTTACCTAAAGGTGCCATGTTACGCGAACGTTTGGAAAAATTTTTAAAAGATGTTCAAGTAAAATACGGCTACGAACCGGTTATCACGCCGCATATCGGACAAAAAGAACTCTATGTCACTTCCGGACATTATGCCAAATACGGAAAAGATTCGTTTCAACCGATTCATACACCCTCTGAAGATGAAGAATTTTTACTGAAACCGATGAATTGTCCGCATCATTGTGAGATTTATAAAAGTAAACCGCATTCTTATAAAGATTTACCGATACGCTATGCTGAATTCGGAACCGTATATCGTTATGAACAAAGCGGTGAATTACACGGACTTACGCGTGTCAGGGGATTTACTCAGGATGATGCACATATTTTTTGTCGTCCCGATCAATTAAAAGAAGAATTTATTAAAGTCATTGATATTGTTTTATATATTTTTAAGACATTGGATTTTGAAAATTTTTCAACTCAAATTTCTTTAAGAGATAAAGAAGACAGAAGCAAATATATCGGTTCGGATGAAAATTGGGAAAAAGCTGAAAAAGCAATCGTTGAAGCATGTGAGGAGAAGGGATTAAATACCGTTACTGAATATGGTGAAGCGGCATTTTACGGTCCGAAATTGGATTTTATGGTAAAAGATGCCCTCGGCAGAAGTTGGCAACTCGGAACCATACAAGTGGATTATAATTTGCCCGAACGTTTTGAATTGGAATATACCGGAAGCGATGATAAAAAGCATCGTCCCGTTATGATTCATCGGGCACCTTTCGGTTCTATGGAACGATTTGTAGCTGTTTTAATTGAACATACCGCAGGAAAATTTCCGCTTTGGTTAACTTCCGATCAAGTAGCAATCCTTCCTGTAAGCGAACGATTTAACGAATTTGCTCACAGTGTAAAAGAAAAATTATTGCAAAATGATGTTCGAGCCCTTGTTGACGACCGAAATGAAAAAGTCGGTAAAAAGATAAGAGACAATGAGATGAAGCGTATTCCGTACATGGTAATTGTTGGTGAAAAAGAGATTGAAACAGGAACGCTTTCGGTAAGAAAACAAGGCGAAGGCGAAATCGGTAAAATGACAATAGAAGAATTTTCTCAATTTATCAGTCAAAGAGTTGCAGAAGAAATAAAATAAATAGTATCTTTGCAAGCTGAAAAAAAATATTAACTAAAAACAAGGAAAAATCGCAAAAAGAAGACCAAATTATAACCGGGGCAGAAAAGATAACTTAAAATATAAGTATAAAACCGGTAAATATATTACGGCAAAGACGATCAGATTAGTCGGTGATAATGTTGATCCCGGAGTATGTTCTTTGGACGAAGCATTAGTTATTGCCGATGATTTGGAAATGACATTGGTGGAAATTTCACCAAATGCAAATCCGCCTGTATGTAAGATTGTCGATTTTCAGAAGTTTATTTTTGAACAAAAGAAAAAACAAAAAGAACTTAAAACAAAACAAACAAAAGTAACCGTAAAAGAAATTCGATTCGGACCGAATATTGACGAACATGATTTTAATTTTAAATTAAACCATGCTCAAAAATTTTTGGAAAGCGGTTTTAAAGTGAAAGTTTTTGTTTTTTTTAAGGGAAGAACAATTGTTTATAAAGATCAAGGGAAAATAAAACTGTTGGAATTTGCACAAGCTTTGGAAGAATTCGGAAAAGTTGAATCGATGCCGAAATTGGAAGGAAAGAAAATGACCATGTTTATTGCCCCTATGAAAAAGTAAATTCAGAAATTAAATTATATAATTATTAATTAAAAAAAGAGAAGATTATGCCTAAAATGAAAACAAAAGGCGGAGCGAAGAAAAGGTTCAAATTAACGGGAACCGGAAAAATTAAACGAAAACATGCTTATAAAAGTCATATTTTGACTAAAAAATCTAAAAAGCGTAAAAGAAACTTGGGTTATGTTGCCATCGTTCATAAAGCGGACGACAGAAACGTTAGACAACTTCTTGCTATGAAATAAGTAAATTTCGGTTTTAATACCCGGTCGTAATGTAATAAGAATCTTTAAGAGATCGCATTCGCTAAAAAAAACAAATTATTAACAAGAAGAAAGGCACAAAGAGTTGAAAAACCGCCTTATTCTAAAAACATTTAAATTATGCCGCGTTCAGTAAATGCAGTGGCTTCAAGAGCCAAAAGAAAAAAAGTCCTAAAACAAACCAAAGGTTACTTCGGAAGAAGAAAAAATGTTTGGACAGTTGCAAAAAATGCACATGAGAAAGGTTTGCAATATGCATACCGAGACAGAAAAAAGAAAAAATCAAATTTCAGAGCACTATGGATTCAACGAATAAATGCCGGTGTAAGACAATACGATATGTCTTATTCCGAATTTATGGGAAAAGTTCATAAAAAAGGAATTGAACTTAACCGAAAAGCACTCGCTGATTTAGCAATGAATCATCCTGAAGCTTTTAAGGCAATTGTTGATGCCGTTAAGTAAATAAAAGAAATTTCTGAATATATTTAGCCCGATTAGTTCGGGCTTTTTTATTTATATTTGTACTTTAAGAAAAGGTATATGAAAATAGCATTAATCGGATACGGAAAAATGGGCAAGGAAATTGAGAAAATTGCTCTTAAAAGAAAACATGAAATAATTTTTAAATTTGATATAAATAATACAAATGAGTTTACGGTCGAAAATTTAAAAAAAACCGATGTCGCCATTGAATTTTCACAACCTATTTCGGCATACGAAAATTATATGAATTGTTTTAAGGCAAATATTCCCGTAGTTTCCGGAACGACCGGTTGGCTTGATAAATTACCTGATATAAAACAACAATGCAAAGACAATAATCAAACATTTTTTTATGCCTCGAATTTCAGTGTCGGCGTAAATTTATTCTTCAAATTAAATAAACAACTTGCAAACTTAATGAAAATTGTTGAAGGATACGATGTAAGTATCAGTGAAACACATCATACCGAAAAAAAAGATGCTCCGAGCGGAACGGCAATTACAATTGCTGAAGATGTAATTTCAAATTTTGATAAGAAACAATCTTGGGTAAAAGAAAATGCCGTTAATAATACGGAACTTGCAATTCGTTCGTTTCGTGAAGGAAAAATACCCGGCATACATACCGTAAAATACGAATCCGACGTTGATTATATTGAAATTACGCACAGTGCAAAAAGTCGTAAGGGATTTGCTCTGGGAGCCGTTTTGGCAGCTGAGTTTACAATAATCAATAAAGGATTTCTGACGATGAATGATTTATTGGATTTTTAAATAAAGATTATTTTTAAACTCATTTAATATTCATACATTTGTTTCATATTTTAAATAAAAAATAATGCGAAAACTCTTTAAAAATAAGTATTTTAAATTTGTCTTTTGGACAGTTGTTTTTATCCTTTTTGTAATTTGGATCGGCAGTTGGTGGCTTTTGCTCGGAATACCGATAATCTTTGATTACTACATATCAAAAAAAGTAAACTGGACTTTTTGGAAAAAGCGAGATTTAGAAAAGAAAACGAAATTAATTGAATGGGTTGATGCATTGGTGTTTGCAGTCATCGCAGCAACCATTATCCGAAGTTTCTTTATTGAAGCGTATATGATACCGACATCATCTTTGGAGAAATCATTGTTAGTCGGCGATTATCTGTTTGTAAGTAAAGTCAGTTACGGACCGCGTATGCCCATGACACCGCTGGCAATCCCGTTCACGCATACGTTTCAAGGCAGTAAATTTAATCCTTATTCGGAATTGATAAAAGCACCGTATAAACGTTTAGCCGGATTAGGGCAAATTAAACGTAATGATATTGTGGTTTTTAATTTTCCTGAAGGGGATACGGTAGCTCTTGAAAGGCAAGCGGAAAGTTATTATAAAATTGTAAGAAATTATGCTTGGCAATTGAAACAAACAGATATTCAATCCGGTAAAGAACCTTTAAATGAAGGATATTACATTTCGAATGCGCGTAATTTGGTTAAAAGAAATTATACGATTGTTACGCGTCCGGTTGATAAAGAGGATAATTACGTGAAACGCTGTGTTGCAATTCACGGTGATACTTTTGAGATAAGAAAAAGTTTGATATACATTAACGGGAAAAAAGGGAAAATTCATAAAAATGAAGAACATAATTATCATATTGAAATGAAGCCCGGAAAATCTTTAAATCCGAAAACCTTATTCGATATGGGAATCAGTAAAGAAGATTTCGGATATTCTCGTCAATATCCCGTAGAAGGTTATGTTTTACCGCTTACCGATGAATATAAAAATAAAATTGAGAGATTCAAAAGTGTAAAATCCGTCACCAAAATTGTTGAAGATTCCGGTGTTTATAATCCGGATATTATTCCGCATGACCCTAAATTTCAATGGAATAATGACAATTTGGGACCTTTGTATATTCCCGAAGCCGGTAAAACCATTGCCCTTGATACCTTTAATCTTCCCTTGTATCGTCGTGTTATTGATATTTATGAGAATAATGAATTGGATGTTAAAGACGGTAAAATATTCATAAACGGAAAAGAAACGGATAAATACACGTTCAAAATGAATTATTATTTGATGATGGGTGATAACCGCAGCAATTCTGCGGATTCCAGATATTGGGGTTTCGTTCCCGAAGATCATGTTGTCGGAAAACCCATATTTATTTGGATGTCAATGGATAAAGATAAAACGATATTTACCGGAAAAATTCGATGGGACAGATTATTAAAATCTGCGAATGTGAAGTAAAATTTAATTTAAATATATCTGAGAATAGCACAACATTATTTGTTGTGCTTTTCTCATATTTTGTTTTATGAATAAGAAATAAAAGAAATACCGGAAATCTTAATGTTCAATAATATTTCTCTGTTTTAAAACGATAAAATGTTAATCCTTGATTTGAATTTTGAATGATACCGGCTTTTCGTTTGATAATTTTTATTTGTTCTTCAACACTGTCTATACCTTCAATATCCGGTAATAAAACCCCTTTGTTTCCGTTTTTATCGGAAATAATTGCACCATATATTTTCGGATCTAATAAAGATAAATCATCAATTTCTTCGGGAGGATATAAAACTTCAACGGATAATTTAATGTTTTTTAATTCATTTAATGTTAAAGGCGTAAATCGATAGTCGCGCACGGCTGAAGCAACTGCATTTTTAATAATTTCCGTGTAAAGATTTTTATAAACAGGATGTAAGGTTCCGATACACCCTCTCAATTTATTCTTTTTTGTTTTTAAAGTTACAAAACATGCCGCTTTTATTAAAAGATCTTTCGGAATAATCTGATTTTCAATTAATTGAGATGTTCCTGTTTGGATATATTCTTTTATTGCTTTAAATGCTGTTTTTGTGTAAATACTTTGAGTTGTGTACATTTTTATGATTTTTATCGTATATTTTAATAAGTTTATCAAAAAAAAACTGTATCTTATACAATTTATTAATATATTTGTGTTTTAATTAAGTTTAATAAATGATACAGTTGTTAAATTTAATAAAATATTTAATAAATTTAGTCATAAAAATTTTGATTTTAAATTTTTTACGTTTTAATTTGCATATATAATAATATAATTTGATAAGCGTTTAACCGTTAAGATAACCTAAAATCTTAAAAAAATAGTAATTTTAATTTTCGCTTTATGAAAAAGATTCTGCTTCTATTTACAATTGTTTTTTCTTTATTAGTTTTACCTGTACTCGTAAAAGATGCGGCAGCACAGCCTCCGCCTCCGCCTCCTCAAGATATTCCGATTGACGGCGGCTTATTTTTATTAATAGCTGCAGGTGCAACATACGGAGCAAGAAAATTATATAAACAACAAAAAGAAGATAAAAATTAGTATAAATTTAAATTTTACAGAAGACTCGCATTTTGCGGGTCTTTTTTTTAGGATTTTAGAATTAATTGTTATATATTTGATACAAAATTAAAACCGAGAATATGGATATAGCTTCATGGTGGGATTTATTATCTCCGCTGCAAAAAATTCACTGGGGAATTGCACTTCCCGCAACAATTATTTTTGTTATTCAATTAATTCTTACTTTAACAGCCGGAGGTGATACCGATATGGACGGTGCCGGAGATCACGACGGAGATTTTTCCGGAGATCACGGAGACGGGATGCACATTTTTTCTGTTAAAAGCATTTTGGCTTTTCTCATGTTTTACGGTTGGGGCGGATTAGCCGCAATTGAAAAAGGAATGCATGTTTGGTGGGGTGTTTCAGCTATTTCGTTGGTTATAGGTATCATTATGATGTTATTTACGGCATGGATATTTTTTATGCTGTTAAAATTACAGTCCAGCGGAACATTAGTAATGGAAAATGCCATTGGTAAAGAAGCTGAAGTCTATTTAACCATTCCGGCAAAAAAGAAAGGAAACGGAAAAGTTCAATTAATTATTCAAGGAGGGTATAAAACATTAGATGCCGTTACCGAAGAACCGGAAGATATTGCAACCGGAACTTTTGTGGAAGTTGTGGAAGTTATGAATGATACTTTGCTTGTAAAACGAAAACGTTAAAATATTATAAATCAAATAATTATTAATTTAATAAATTCTAAGAAATGGGAGCAACAGCAGTGTTAATTATTCTACTAGTTTTTTTATTATTGGGAATGTTTGCTTTTTTAGTCAAACGTTATAAACGATGTCCTTCAGACAGAATTCTGGTTGTTTACGGAAAGGTTGGCGGTTCCGGACGAACAGCTAAATGTGTTCACGGCGGTGCGGCATTTATAATTCCGATTATTCAGGATTACGATTTTTTAGATTTAACACCGATTCCGATTGAAATCGGATTGGAAAATGCCTTAAGTAAACAAAATATTCGCGTGAATGTACCTTCACGTTTTATGGTTGCTATATCTACTGACCCGGGTGTTATGCAAAATGCTGCAGAACGTCTTTTGGGACTAACACAAGCTGAAATTCGACATCTTGCTGCGGATATTATTTTCGGACAATTAAGAGTTGTAATTGCAACAATGGATATTGAAGAAATTAATGCCGATCGTGAAAAATTTTTAACAAATGTATCTTCAAGTGTTGAACACGAATTAAGAAAAATCGGTTTAAAACTGATTAACGTTAATGTTACGGATATTACCGATGATGCCGGTTATATTGAAGCTTTAGGACAAGAAGCAACGGCCGGTGCCGTTAATGATGCAAAAAAACAAGTTGCGGAAAAAAATCGGGACGGAGAAATCGGTATGGCAAATGCACAAAAAGATCAACGTATTAAAGTTGCCGAAGCAAATTCAGATGCTGAAATTGGTGAAGCTCAAGCAAATCAAAATCAAAGAATTAATGTTGCTGCTGCAAATGCAAAAGCTATTGACGGTGAAAATACGGCAAAAATCACGGTTGCCATGTCGGATGCCGAGCGAATGAAAAAAGAAGCCGAAGCCGAAAAAATTTCCGTAACAGCTGAAAAAGTAAATGAAGCCGAAGCTAAAAAAGCAGCGTATGAAGCTGAAAAACAAGCAGAGCTTAAAAGAGCAGAAAGAGAAGCCGCAACACAAAAAGCAAATATTATTGTTCCGGCGGAAATTGAAAAAGAAAAAATAATCATAGAAGCCGAAGCTGAAGCTGAAAAACAAAGACGAACTGCTAAAGGTGAAGCGGATGCAATTTTCCTTGAAATGGAAGCTGAAGCGCGCGGAACATTTGAAATTTTGAGCAAGCAAGCTGCAGGATACAAACTGATGGTTGAATCTGCCGGGGAAAATGCCAGAGATGCCGTGCTGATGATGATAGCCGAACGACTGCCGGAATTGGTTGAAACTCAAGTTGAAGCTATCAAAAATATTAAAATTGATAAAGTCACGGTTTGGGACAGCGGAAAAGGTGACGGAAGCAGTTCAACGGCAAATTTTATGAAAGGAATGATGGGGGCGGTTCCTCCGCTTGAAGATTTATTCAAATTAGCCGGTATGGAACTTCCTAACTATTTGAAAGGTAAATCAACAGAAACGAAAGTTGAAGATGCCGAAGTAGTGAAAAATACTAAGAAAAAATAGGTTTTAATATTGAATTTAAAGAAGTTTCGGAATATTTTCGGAACTTCTTTTTTATTTTTTGCAGACAGTTTATTATCAATCCATATATTTTCCAGACATTTAATTCGAGGGTTGAAAAAATTGCAATAATTCAGGACTTCAGCCATTTTTAAATAAATTTAAATGTTTATTGTTACCTTAAACAGATAAAACATGAAATCATACAGAAAAGAACTTTGGTTTAACACAACAAAAAGAAGAGAACTGATTAATATTACGCCCGATGTTCAAACGGAATTACAAAAAAGCGGCATTAAAGAAGGACTGCTTCTGGTTAATGCCATGCACATTACGGCAAGTGTTTTTATTAACGATGACGAAAGCGGTTTACATCAGGATTTTGAAAAATGGTTGGAAGGACTTGCTCCCGAAAAACCCTATTCTCAATACAATCATAATACATTTGAAGATAATGCCGATGCACATCTTAAAAGAACAATTATGGGGAGAGAAGTTGTTGTTGCCGTTACCGACGGAAAATTAGATTTCGGACCTTGGGAACAAATATTTTACGGAGAATTTGACGGGAAACGCAGAAAACGTGTTTTGCTTAAAATAATCGGGGAATAAAAAAGAAGCTGATCGAAAAGTCTTAAATGAAGTCATTCTGAACTTGAAAGCTCAGAGATGTTAAATTATTGTCTGTTTTAAAGTTAAAACTCTGCAATTCCCTTAGATTAATTAGTTTCAATTCATAGTGGTTTAATTAGAATCTTTTTCTGTTTAAGATTATATAGTATATTAGACATAGGGTCAAGATTAGTTGACTAAAAAGATGCTTTTTGAACAGCTCCTTTTAATTTTTAACCAGCCGTAAATCCTTCGGCACCTTCAACCAAACCAACTAGTTTTTGAGGATCATGGATTAATACCGGAACATGTTGCGGACAAATTCTTAATTCTTGTCCTTTGTATTTCATAATTATTAAAGGAACTTCCTCTTCATTTCGTTTACAAACAATACATGTATTTTTAGTTTCTTCCATTTTGTTTATGTTCTATTAAGTTTAAAAGATGCAAATATATTTATTATGAAATGTGTTGCAAATTTTTTATCTTTGATGAAATTAAAAATCTAAGAATTATGAAGAAATTTTTGACCGGTATTTATATCATTGCTGCAATTCTTTTTTGTTATGCCGTATATGCTGATAATGATCTTCTGAGAACAATCGTTAAACCGATTCCTTTAATTATTCTGTTGTTTATGATAAAACCGAATTCGAACTACAATAAACTTATTTTTATCGGATTTATTTTCTCATTGGCAGGCGATGTTTTTTTAATGAAAGTAATTGATAAATTTATGTTCGGATTAATTGCTTTTTTAATTGCTCATGTTTTTTACATTATAGCTTTTGTTAAAAGAAACAAACGATTAAAAATATTAAGTTCAATTCCTTTTTATGTCATTGCCGGTTTGCTTGCAGTATTTTTTGCTCAATATACAGGAGAAATGACTATTCCGGTTATTGTATATATAACTGTCATAATCACAATGGCTTGGCGCTCTTATTTACAGAAAAATTATTCAAATATTTCTAAATTTGCATTTTACGGAGCAATTTTATTTGTTTTTTCGGATACCAATATTGCATTTACGAAATTTTATCAAGATTACGATTTTTCTAAAATTGTTACCATTGTTTTGTATTGGTCAGCACAATATCTGATTGCAAAATCCGTCAGCAGTTTTTATCTTGAAACTAAATCATTATAGATTGAAAATACGGAGGTTTGATATCAAACGAATGAAATTCGTTTTAAATAGAAACTAAAGTAAGTATACCGGAATTGCAGCGTTTTAACTTAATAATTGACAATAAATAGTTAATTGTAAGTCATCGTATCATTATTCTGATAAACAGACTGTCAAATTATTTCTGTTTTAAAATGATACGATGACTCTTAAACAAAAGTGTTATAAAATATATCGTTAAATAAGTTAAAATCCATTATTTTGCACGTTTATTGATTGTATTTTAAATATCAAAAAAAAACAATGACAAATTATCATATATTGACCGTAAATCCCGGTTCTACTTCTACTAAAATAGGTGTTTTCCGAAACGAAAAATGTCTTTTTGAAATAAATGTCAGTCACAGTCCGAAACAATTGGAACAGTTTTCTAATATTTGGGAGCAATACACGTTTCGTAAGAAAGAAATTATTTCTGCCATTGAAAAACACGGATTTGATTTGAATAAATTGGATGCTGTCGTAGGCAGAGGCGGTTTAATAAAGCCGATTCCAAGCGGAACCTATTATGTTGATCAAGAGATGATTAACGATGCTCGTGACGGATTTCAAGGACAGCATGCATCAAATCTCGGATGTGTTATCGCATACAGTATCGGGTGGGAGCATTCGGTACCTTCATTTATTGTTGACCCGCCGGCTGTGGATGATCTGGAACCGGTTGCCAGAATTTCCGGACATAAAGATTTTGAACGCTCTTCTTTATTACATGCTTTAAATATTTTTGCTACAGCTCGGGAGCATGCAAAATCAAAAAAGAAAAAAATAACCGATTTAAACTTGATTGTAGCACATCTCGGCGGCGGAATTACCGTTGCAGCATTAAAAAAAGGGAAAGCCGTTAACGTCAATCACGGATTGTATGAAGGGCCGTTTTCTCCGGAACGCAGCGGAAGTTTACCTTTATTTAAATTTCTGGACAAATCACTTTCCGGAAAATATACCGAGGATGAATTAAAAAAAATGGTCGTCGGAAGAGGCGGTTTGGTATCCTATTTTAATACCAATGATGCGCGTAATGTTGAACAATTGGTTGCTGCGGGATCCGAAAAATATGAATTGGTTTTCAGAGCTATGGCTTATCAAATTGCGGAAGAAATAGGTAAACGTGCGACCAATTTAAAAGGTGCTGTTGACGGCATAATTTTAACCGGCGGTTTGGCTCATTCAAAAATGCTTACCGAATGGATTAAAGAACGTATCGGGTTTCTCGGGAAAATTCATATATATCCCGGAGAATCCGAACTTAAAGCATTGGCACAGGGAGCATTGCGTGTTTTAAAAGGCGAGGAGAGGGCAAAACATTATACGCAAAAGATAAAAAAAATCGGTGTTTTGTATTGGGATAATCTTGAAATTTTTATTAAATCAATTAATATTATTGAGCAAGGATTCAAAAAAGCAGGTTATATCTTCAGGAAAGAAAGAGACAACAATTTGCAAATTACTTATGTGAATTGTAAGCGAGATGAAGAAAATGTGATGCATGCCGTTGAAAAATTTAAATCTGAAAATATCGATTTAATTTTTTCAATCGGTTCACCGATTAGTGTTCGTATCGGGCAATACCTTAAAAATGAAGATATTCCTGTTGTTTATACGGGTATTTACAGTCCGGCAATTATTGCAGATTTTGAAAAAGAGCATAATGAAAATTATTATGCCGTATGTTATGCACCTGAAATCAAAGAACAATTTGAACATACGGTTTTAAAAATTGAAAAGAATTTAAATAAAATTGGTGTGTTGTATCGAAGAGGTGAATTGCAAGCTGAAATTCAATACGATGATATTCTTGAATACTCTAATAAAAAAGGTATTGAAGTCATAAGTTATGAAATTCAGGAAGCGGAAGATTTTGAAAAAGCCAAAACCTATTTTAAACGCAAAGGCATAAAATGGGTGTATGTCGGGACAAGTACGGTTATTGCTGCTTCCGGTTATGATTTATTAAGTATTATTACAGATTATTTCCCTACGGTATGTATGTTGGAAGATACGGTATTGAGAGGCGGTTTATCCGGTTATGTGATTCCCTGGGATGCCGTTACCGAAACAGCGGTAAAAATTGCTTTCGATATTTTGGATCATAATTCGGTAAAATCCAGAGTTTTAAAACCCGATGCCGTAAAATTATTCGTAAACAGAAAAACTGCAGAAAAATTAAACTTATCGGACAATTTTAATAAAATTGATGATGCCGTGATGCTTTAACGGACAAAATTATTTTTTATACTCATCCGATGACTTTAAGTCATCGGATGAGTTTTTGATAACAGACCCTGCGGGTTTTCAAAACCCGCAGGGTCTTGCTTTTTAAAAACATCCGCAGATTTTGAACATTATAAAAATCGTGATAAAAATTTTACGCATAAAAAAGAGGATGTTATTATTTCAAAACATCCTCTTTTTTATAAATTAATTACCGTAAAATTTTATTCTTTTTTTTCCGTATCTAAATCTTCAAATTTGACATCCGTATAATTATCTTTTGTTTCCGTTTTTTCAGGTTCATCGGAATATTCTGTTTTTTCGGGCATTTTACCGGATTCTACAAATTCAATTACATCATCTAATGCATCGGCAAATTTGTCAAAATCTTCTTTGTAAAGAAAAATTTTGTGTTTTTCAACTTTGTAGCTGCCGTCTTCGTTGTAACGGCGTTTTCTTTCGGTAACGGTAATGTATTTTTCACCGTTTTTGGTCTCTTTCACATCAAAATAATAAGTTCTTTTTCCTGCTCTCACTGAACTTGTAAAAACATTCTCTCTGAATTTCTTGGCTCCGTCAGTCATTGGTTCTTCCATCTTGATTT